>CAZPFM010000031.1:0-10647 GCA_964585845.1 uncultured Bacteriovorax sp. | reverse complement strand
AGGAAGGACTTAAGGTAACTACTGAAAAGAAATGATTTTGTAGCTCCGGGTTTCTTTGGGAGTCTCAACTTCGAAAACGTCTCCGGTCTTTAGTCCGAGCATGGCGTCTCCAATAGGAGAGAAAACAGAAACCACGAGAACGGCCTTACCCTCGGCCTGAAGCATGGTGCCTCCGGCAGTAGGAATAAGAAAATAATTTCTCGTAACATTATTATGCTCGAGCTCCACCAGAGCTCCGATACTGATCTCACCGAGTTTTTCAGAAGCTTTTGGATCCACTTCTTCTAAGATCTGGACCTCAAGCTTAAGCTCCTCCACCCGTTTGGCTTCAGCACTGGCAAGATAAGAGGCTTCAAGGGCACGGGTGTCGTACTTACTTTCGGCCTTAAATTCCTGATCAGTGGCAAAGTCTTTATTGGACTTCGCCGCAGCTTCCAGCTCATGAAGTTCTTTTTTGGCCACATCTATGAGCTGGCTTAAGAGTTCTGTTTTCAACTAGGCCCCACAGCATTTTTTAAATTTTTTCCCAGAGCCACAAGAGCACGGATCGTTACGACCGATCTTGGGTTCAAGCCGCTTCACCGGGCCTGCCCCATGGATCTGACCTTCCCGGAACTTCCACTCGCCCTCTTTTTTCTGAAACAGAGAAGTCTCATGGTGCTTAAGTTCAGTGCCGGAGTTCTTATCTTTATAGTGGGCCACAAACTCCACCACGCCGGTGTTATCTTCTGGCTGACCTTTTTGAGTGGACACGATCTCAAGACCCATCCAGTCCGCACTCTCTGCCCATTTTAAGGCTTCGGCCTTATCAAAGGTTTCAGAATCAAGAGTGATCTGAGTCTCATCAATGAAATCGATCTTTTTTACGACATAGGAAGAGTACCGTGCGCGCATCAGGCTCTCAGCGGTCGGGGCCTTGGATTTGTTTTCTAGAAAGGGCTCACAGCATTTATTGTAGTCAATTTTTTGCGAATCCATCGCTCGGCATGGGCATAGCATAAGTTCTACTCCTGGAAATTCATCTATTATCAAGGTAAGATGAGAAAGATTCAACGCCAATCCTCAAGTAACATGAAGCAAAAAAAGAAGATTTCCCTTCCCATCGACCCCTATCTGCCTTCAATCATCGAAGCCGCTCAAGAATATTCAACTCTCCTGATCAAATCCTCTCCTGGATCCGGGAAAACCACCCGACTCCCCTGGCCTCTGACCCAGTCTCTGGGAGGCAGAGTGATTGTCCTTGAGCCTCGAAAACTCGCAGCAAAGCTTGCGGCTTCACGGATCGCTGAAGAAGAAGAAAAATTTCTAGGAAACGAGATCGGCTATCAGTTCCGATTTGAGAATAAGACTTCAAAGAACTCTAGACTCATCTTCTACACCGAAGGGACTTTTCTGCGGGTGCTCGCAGGTGATCCTGAACTCTCCGGTGTGAGTGCCATCATTCTGGATGAATTTCACGAAAGGCATCTTGAGACCGATCTCGCCCTGGCGGCACTGAGAAACCTTCAGGAAAAGCGTGATCTCAAACTCATCATCATGTCGGCGACCTTGAATGTAGAGCATCTTGAATACTTTAAGCGCCCTAAGGTTTTTGATATTGAAGCTCCTCACTTTCCGGTTGAGCTCAATTACCTCCCGAATGTTCCCAGCGTTCTGGATCAAAAGCTGGAACTAAAAGTTCGGGACACTCTTAAGGCCATCCCCCCCACCGGCGATGTGCTGGTCTTTCTTCCCGGTATGCGGGAAATGCAGCGTACACTGGAAGTTCTCGGTCATGAATTTGGAGAGGTGTATCTTCTTCACTCTGAGATCTCTAAAGAAGAGCAGGAAAAAGCGCTGGGAAAAAATCCGAAGCGAAAAATCATTCTTTCCACCACCATCGCAGAAAGCTCCGTCACCATCCCAGGGATAAAATACGTCATCGACTCGGGCATCTCCCGGGAGTCCCATTACTCTCCCTGGACCGGTTTAAAGACTCTGGTGGATAGACCTGTCACTCAGTCTTCAGCCATTCAACGAGCTGGACGCGCCGGACGAACCGCCCCCGGGGAATGTTTTCGTCTTTATCCAAAGATGGATTTTGAGTCCCGGGAAAAATTTGGAGTGCCGGAGATCCTGAAGGCCGATCTCCTGGATGCCTATGTTTTAAGCCGGGGCCTTCTGGATGAGCCAAGATGGCTGGCCCCCCCTCCAAAGGATCGATGGGAGAAGGCCCAGAAAGAGTATCACCAGCTCGGATTAGAGATGAATCGGGAGAGACTCTCCCGCTTTCCTCTGGATGCCCGGCTCTCTCGAGTGCTGCTGGCCGCAGATGATCTGAGTGCAGAGGCCAAAGGAAAGCTCTTAAATTTTATTCTGGAAAAGATTGAGGGCTCAAGTTTTTACTCTCTTAAACACCGTTTTGATAATTTTCTTAGAAGCCCTGGAGAAAAAAGTGATTGGGAGAAGGCCCTTCTGGCGGGATTTATCAATCAGGTTTCCCTCTACCGCCAGAAGCAACATGATTTTATTCACTACTCAGGTAAAACCTTAAAGGCCCATTCTTCTCTTCGGGACCTTTCAGAAGGCTATTACCTCATACTGGATGTGACCCCAAGACAAGAGGCCATACTGGTGGTCTCCATCGAAGAGGAGTGGCTCTATGAAGTGGAACCATTCCCTTTCTCAGAGGAAGTCATCATTGACGTCCAGGATAAGGTAAGATTTAAAACGCTGACAAAACTTGGAAGCCTTGTGATCGATGAAGTGACGGTGACAAAGTCCTGGGAAGGACTGAGTTCAGATCTTAAAGCGAAGACTCTCCGGGAGCTTCAGGCCCCCTTTCTTAAGCGAGTTGAAAAGTGGAAGCTGGAAAACTCCTGGGGCCGAGTTCTCTTCTGGACCAAACTCAAAGGAAAAGAAATCGCTGACTTTGACTCTCTTCTCTCTCTGACTGAGTATTTTGAAAAAATGGGTGATATCGATTTTAAAAATCTCGACTTTTATCTTGATGAAAAACTCCAGGAATATCTGGAAGGTGAGGATCTCTCACGGAGTTTACCGGCAAAACTCGACCTCGGAGGTCGCAGGGAGCTGGAGATTCATTACCCGGAAGATGCGCCCGCCTTTGTGGAAGCTCCCATTCAGGATTTCTATGGGCAAAAGACCACTCCCTCAATCCTGGGAGGAAAGCACCCCTTAGTGGTAAAACTTCTAGGCCCTCATAAAAGACCCATCCAGATCACCCAGGACCTCGTGGGTTTCTGGGAGAGAACCTACCCGGAATTTAAAAAAGAATACCAGCGGGATTACCCCCGACATTACTGGCCGGATGATCCAAAGACCGCTAAACCCATTCTCTTAAAGCGGATGCTCCCTCAGGGTTAGAAACGATACTGTAAAGAGACAAAGCCAAAGTGAACTCTTGAAAAGGTGTAGACCTTCTCGTTATCTGCTCCCCCTTCGAGCATTCTGACCCCTAAGCTTGAGCGCAGGGATGGTGAAAGATCATAACCAAGGGAAGTGGCCACATCGAAGGCCCGGCCTTGAGGGGCCGCAAAGCCATCAAAGTCAAAATTAAAAACCCAGCGCTCACAGAATGTTTTCTCGGCCCAGAAATAAAGAAGAGGAACAACACCCAGATCATTTCTTTCTTTGGAAAGAGGCCCCTGCTTGAGCCTGATCTTGGCGTCCCTGATCTTCAAGGTTGCCCCTAAATCGAGAGTCCAACCCTTAGGAGTAAAACGCCAGAAGTAACTTGCCCGGTAGGAGTTGAATTCGAAAGTGGTTTCCGTTTTATTGCCGGCGCTAAAGACTTCGCCATTAAAAGAAATATCTTTTGAGTAGGACTCGGATCCTTTGAGTGTAAGAGGGGCATAAAGGAGTCGGAACCCCTGATCCTCGGAAACAAGCTGGCGGTACTGAAGACGATGATAGAAATAGCTCTCCTCGGTTGAATCAGAGAGATCAAAAGCGCTTCCCTTATCACCTGGGATGGCGACCCGGTTGTAAGGCACCTGAAGGAGACCAAGCTCAAGGGAGAGAGTTTTCTCAAAGGCCCTGGCCGAGAAAGGCAACAAAATGAAAAAGAGTGTTAAGTATTTCATAAAGACTCCTTACCTTTTTTATCTCCGACATATTCAAAGCGATCCACCATTTTGCCTTCCAGCTCAATTTTCTCTGTGAACATCCCCAGAGGTCTCACCCAAATCTTGGCGGCAGGGTTTTCATAGAGGCATTCATAAACCACCAGCCACTCCATGGACTCCGAATGCCGGGCAATGTCGTGGACCTTATACAATTTTCCCTTATAGTGCCGGTAGATTCCGCCGAGTTTTAGTTCCTGAGTCATTGTGGCCCTCTGAAGAATTTGATATGAATGAGGTCTATCATAGGAGAGATCATGAGTGCAGAGAAAATCACCGTTCTTTTTCTTCACGGAGCATTAGGCACGAGTGAAGATCTTCATCCCCTTATGGATCAATTCGAAAAAAAGGGTTACCGGACACTTGCCATGAATTTTTCTGGCCACAGTAAATCCACCAGGGCCGCGTTAGAATTTCGCATTGAAAACTTCGCCCAGGACCTTGAGACATACATTCAAAAACATTCCCTAAAAGATCTCATTGTTTTTGGTTACTCCATGGGAGGCTATGTCGCTCTCTATCATCTGGCCCATTTCGAAGACTCCCCCATCCGTCAGGTCATTACTTATGGAACAAAATTTGACTGGTCTGAAGAGACATTGAAAAGAGAGATTCCCCGACTTGATCCGGATTTTCTCCAGTCAAAAGCTCCGGCCTTCCTTCAGGAGCTTGCTTCTAAACATGGCCCTGATCGCTGGAAAACTCTCCTACTTTCCACCGCTCATATGATGCAGAATCTGGAACGACTAGATGGTCTCACCAAAGCAGATGTGGAAGATATCAAAGCCCAGGTTCTTCTCCTCAGAGGTGAAGAAGATAAAATGGTAAGTGCTGAAGAAACAGAACTTATGGCAAGCTGGATCCCCGGTGCCATTTACCGGGAGATTCCCGGATCTCGCCATGAAATTGAAAAGGCAGATCTCTCTGCCATTTCAGTAGCTATTGATGAGATTATTTAAGGTGCTCTTTTTCTAAGGCTTTTTTCACCCCTGCTCTTGCCGTGATTCGCTCCATATAGGCGGAAATATTCTTCCACTCTTTAAGGGCCGGCCCAGTACCTCTGGTCCAACGTAGAGTCGTGTAAAGGTAGGCATCTGGAGCAGTGAAGTCTGATCCCATCAGATAGTCCTTACCTTCAAGCTGGGCCTCCAGGTAATCAAGTTTCATGCTCACAAACTCTGTGATCCCTTCTTTGACTTCTGCTTTCGCCGCATCAGTTTGAAGAATCCGCGGCATCACAAAGAAAAGACCAATACCCTTATGCATTTCACTGGAGACATAGTTAAGCCACTCAAGGCAGCGGTAGTGCTCAAGAGTTCCAGGCCTTGGGATGAGATTTTTCTCCGGAGCTTGCTCAGCGATATATTTTAAAATCACCGCCGCTTCCGTCAGAACATCTCCCTCGGGAAGTTCCAGGGCCGGGACAGACCCCTTGGGATTAATCTTTTTAAAGTCATCACCGTTTTCTAGTTTCTTAGTTCCAAGATCGACAGCGATGAGTTCGTAGTTAAGTCCAGCTTCAGAGAGAAGGATATGCGGAGCAAGGGAGCAGGCACCGGATTTATAGTAAAGCTTCATGAAAACTCCTTCGGAATTGTAGAGAAGATCATTCTAGCCAGATTATCTCCCTTGAAAAGGCTAACGCGCTGAGTGAACACTGGGTAAATCACTAGTATTAAAACTATTTTTTAGTAGAATAATCTCCATTAAGGGATGTGATGCAGGATTATGCCTGGATCGGAGAACTTGCCTCTGAGTGTAAAGAGTATTCCGACTCTTTAGGAAAATACTTTGCGAAAGCGGTTTCAAAGGTTTCTTTCGATCCCATCGAAAATCAGGAAATGAAGCGCGCCTGGGCGGTACTTGCCCGGGATATTGTTCACTATGGTTTTGACCCGGAATTTGAACTTCCTCCGGAACTTGATGAAACCGTCACCTCTTTGCAATCCCTGGCCATCCATCAGTTCAATCAAAATGATCTCGATGAAGAAAAGATCGCCCCGGTTTTCGAGGCTTTCTTTAAGAATTTCTTCTCCACTGTGGAAGAGCATCCTCAGATGCTTGAGATGTTGGATCAGGCCGATCTCTTAGAAGACATGATGGGAGTTCTCGCTCGTCGCTACATTCCGATCATCCGCCTCTTTCCCGTATTCTCCGATGAGGCCCGCTCCATCATTCCTCACTTAAAAGAGCCTCTTTTCACGGCACTTTACGAGATGCCCGAAGGTGAGCAGTACAAGCTCACCTCCCTCACTGAAAAGATCCTTAATCGCTATTACCAGGAATATGTGCGCCCCCGGCTTGAAAAGGCCCTGGAGCAAAATATCAAGGGAAGAAATCTTCTTCTCCCTCTCATCGATCAGGCCTGGAGACACCTTCCTCCGGATCGGAGCATGACTTCCCTCATCGGAATTCTCTGCACACCCCGGGAGGAGCTCACTCAAGGACGAACGATTTCCATTGTTCTTCAGGAACTCGGTGGCATGTATGTGAAGCTTGCCCAGGTCCTGGCCGAACTTGCTCCCCCCTCTATGGCCAGAGAGCTCAAGCACCAGCAGGATAAACTGGGAGGTATTTTTGGCTCCCAGGAGAAATCCTGGAAATACGTCCTGGAGATTCTTGACCGTCCCCAGTGGCAGAAGTTTAAATCCTATATCAAGATCCCAAAAGAGCGACAGAATGCTTTTGCAGGGGCCAGTGTGGGTGCGATCTATGAATTCGAACTCACTGAGCATGGGAAGCGAAAGCTTCAGACTGATAAATCGATCCTGATTAAAATCCAGCGGCCGGGTCTCTCACGTCTTTTTGAGTCTCAGAAAAATACACTTCTCTCGATTCTTGATAATCTGGATAAATCCCTTCCTGAAACGGAACTCTCCGTTGATGAGCAGATTGAAGTCTCTGGACTCATCATGGCCCTTAAGAGAACCATCATAAACTATGCCGCTCAAAGTATCGGTGAGCTTGATTTTCAGGTAGAAAAAAAGAATGCGGACATGGTCCGAGAGGCCCTCAAAGGTCAGTTCGATCTTCAGATCCCTCAGTATTATCATGTGGAGCCGGATGCTTCCATGATGGAGCGCATGCGGGGAGAGAAGATCACCTCAGTGGTTCACTCCCGCTACCTTGAGAGAATGAGTATTGCTGATCTTGTGAGTGATGCTTATCTCTATCTTCTCTTTCAGAAGGGAATCATCTGGGCCGATCCTCACGCAGGAAATATTCTCTACGATGCAGATAATCTTCAGGTAAAGTTGATCGATCTTAACCCATGCTTTAATTGGGAACCCAATACGGTGAAGGTCTTCATCGGTTTTCTCTACCGGCTTATCCTCTCGGACATGAATGGTGTGGTGGAGAGCCTAAAAGGTCTCGTGGAGAATCCGGAGGATCTTAAATCAGAGAAGACCCAGAAACTCATTAAAGAATTTGTCGCTAACGGAAATCAAGGTGCCTTCATCCGTTACCTTTCTGAGTTTGTGCGACTCTTAGGAGAAGCGAATATCAATCTTCGAATCGAGGTCCAGGCCGCTCTGCGAGGGCTCTCGCAGATTTATCTCACGGCCACGGCCATCTCCTCCCGTCACAATTTCGGTCAGGTCTTTCAGCGTCAGTTTGGCTGGCGCATGCTGGTTCGTCACATCTGGGCCATTGGTCCAATGAAAGTGGCCCGGGCCGCCCTTCCCCTGGCCTTTGATCTTGTGCGGAACTCTCCTGAAGAAGAAGTGGGTCCTTCCCTTGATGAGCGGGATCTCACGGCCATTGAGGACGCTCTGAATGTCCTCTCCAGGGAGAATGTCTGTAACATTGAATTATTGCGGGAATCTCCGGAAGATAACACGAATCTTGTTCTTGCTACCGATGGCTCAAGTCTTGTGAAGTCATCCCACCTTCGCCTTGAAATCCAGACAGAAACCAAGCCAGCTTCCGTTCAATACGTGATCGAAATCCCTAATAAAGAATGGCTAAGGGATCGTCAGGAGTACGTGAAACTCCTGGGTGTTGGTTATACCCTCTGTCTTGTGGAATGCTTAGAGCAACTTCGTCGCCACTCCCTTGAAGATTACTGGTATGTGGTGGAGAGCTGGAACAATAAGCCCATGGCCCGCTCTCTTCGGGCCAACACCCTTATTGGAGACGTTCGGGTGGCCGCTCGAGTTCTCTTCTCCCGACGCTATAATAATATCTGGATCTCTGACTACATGACGATTTCCCGCCGGAGCCGGTATCTCTGGAAGATGCTTATCCGCTTTGAAGAGCGCTATGAGCGCAGAGAACAAGGTTACTTTTATATCTTAAGTCGGAGACTCGGCTCGGAGAAAGTGGGACAACTCACCTTCGGAACTCTCTACCGGGTGAAGGTGATCATCTACCGACTTATTATTTCTGGATTAAAGTCCTTCATTAAGTCCAATCGCTTCGAGATGAATCTTCTTCCTATTTCCACCACGGATCTTATTCATCGGATGCTTCATGGACTTCTCCGAGGTGAGAAGTTACCGGATCATCATATTATCAGCGAAGCATCTGAGGACTACCCTCGAAATTGATAATGTGAGGAGTGAAGTCTTTCTCTTCCGGGTGAGACTTCACAATGTCAGTGATTGACTGCACGGTATCGAAGGTGTTTTTAAGGCGTAATCTTTCGATTCTCTCGATGTCTTTCTTGATGGCCTTAAGCCTGCTTCGGGACGGATTTCCACTTAAAAGCTCAGTCACTAAAACGCCACGGAAGCGGTAAGATTCAGCCGCTAGATCCATCGCAAGTTTTTTATTGTCATCAAAGATCTTGTGGAGCTTGGCCTTTTGATCTTCTGTGAAACTATCTGAATGATTGATGAGTTCGTGGATCGTCTCACCGAGCTTCTCTGAAGAGCTCACCTTGGAATCGGCCGCTTCTTCCCGGACTTCACGTTTCATCTTCTTATGAGATGAGCAACTGACCAGGATAAAAGACAAGACGAGGATGAGTGAGATTTTCATAAAAACTCCTTTTAATCCATAATGACTACAGAGATGAGTCTTTTCAAGTAATTAATTTAAGATCCGACCTCAGAAGGCCTGACTAAACATTAAACATACCGGTTGATCTTTACCTGCTCTTCACCCAGGACTAAATTAAGGGGTATACTCCCTCTATGAGATTCGCTTTTATCCTTTTTCTCTTGCCCGCCCTGGCAATGGCTTCCTCACGTGAGGAGGCTTTAACGCATCTGGATTCACTTCGTAAGATTGAATCCCCTCTGAAGCGTTTGGAGCTTTTTTCTCAGAAATTCGTAGGTCTCCCTTACGGTAAAAATGGTCCTCTTGGAGAGGGTGAAGGGGCCCGGTACGATGCCGACCCACTCTACCGTTTTGACACTTTCGATTGCACGACTTTTGTAGAAACCATGGTCAGTCTCACTCTCTCCCAGAATGTGGATGAGTTTGAGCTCAACATGAATAAGATCCGTTACGCGAACGCTGAAGTGGGGTTTCTCACCCGCAATCACTTTACAAGCCTTCATTGGGTGCCTCATAACATCAGCAACGGACTCTTCGAAGAGATTAATGAAAAAGTCATTCCTCAGAGTGGCCAGATGATCGCCCGCGCTTCCATAGACTTTGGAGGCTGGCTGATGAAGCTATCGAGCTCCGCCATTCAAGGTAAGGACATGACTCCGGAAGATAAAGAAGTGCGTCTCCAGGAACTTAAGGATCTTGGGCCTTTTTATCCACCAGTTGAGGCGACTCTTTATTATATCTCCATCGATCAACTTGTGAAAAACCCTAAGCTTTTAAAGCGTATCCCCCACGGATCCATTGTGAATCTGGTGCGGCCAAACTGGGACCTTACCCAGACAGCCGGGACTCATTTGAATGTCTCTCATCAGGGTTTTCTTTTTCGAAAGGGCAAAACACTCTATCTCCGGCACGCTTCCGCCAGCGGAACTGTCCGGGACGATGTCTTTCTCAATTATCTTAAGAGATTTCAGGATCACCCGACCCTGAAAGGGATTCATCTTCTGCGGCTTAAATCACTTCGATGATCAGGTGCTGGATATTGAAATCTTTTTCCACAAGATCCCGGTAATAGGCCGAAGACCTCTCACCATTTTTCTTAATGACGATTTCTCCACCCACTTGTCCGGGAGCGAGCTTCCATAGATGCATATCAAGAATCTCAGAGCCATCTTCCTCGATTGTCTTTTTGAGTTCATCCCGGTCGACTGAAAAGTCATGAGCGTCCAGAAGGTCCATTCCACTCTGCTTAATTAAACCCATTGACCACTTGAGAACAACAAGACCTCCCAGGATACCGACCGCGGGATCAAGCCAGGTCCATCCCTTCCACATACCAAGAAGAAGGGCCGCAATCGCAAGAACTGAGGTAAGGGCATCGGTGAGAATGTGGACGTAGGCACTTTCTTTATTGTGATCTTTGTGTGCGTGGGAGTGTCCATGATCATGGGAGCAGTGATCATGTCCATGGGAGTGCCCGTGAGAATGACCGTGGTCATGAGAATGCCCATGATCATCGTGA
>CAZPFM010000030.1:0-10758 GCA_964585845.1 uncultured Bacteriovorax sp. | reverse complement strand
ATTCACGGACCATATGAGGCAGGGCCTTCTCATAAGTAGAAAGGAGTTTTTCAATCTCACGGTAGCGCAAAAGGTATTCCGGGATAGGACTCACTTTCATGGCCGCAAGTTCACCTAAAACTTCAGCGTCGGTGGAATAACCAGTCTTGGTTTTCTTGATGATGGGAAGCTGGAGTTTCTCAAAGAGAAGCTCTCCCACTTGTTTGGGTGAGCGCAGATTGATTTTATCTCCGGCGGCCTTCTCAACTTCCCCTTCTATCTCTGCGACCTGGGCGCTGAACTCGTTTTCAAGTTCTTTGTAGAAGTGAATATCAAGGGCTATGCCTTCGAGTTCCATGCCGGCCAGAACCTTGATGAGAGGTATATCGAGTTCATCATAGGGCTTTTCAACTTCGAGTTCCTTCATCTTTTCCCGCAGGAGCGGATAGACCTGAAGAATGGCCTGGGCTTTCTCGGTCATAAAAATCAGGGATTCGTCACTTATGGCACCAAAGAGATCCTGATTTTTCGGTTTTTCCGGGGCATCTAGACGGATTCCCAGGTATTCCTCCACGATGGTGGAAACATCGTGACGCTTTTCCGGATCAATTAAAAAATGGGCCTGGGAGAGATCGAAGTACTTAAACTGCGGCTCTTCTCCAGAGAGAAGTGAGAGCTGGAGAAGAGGTTTGGACTGAAAACAAATAACCTCAGGCTTAAATTCATTGAGAAGCTTCACAAAAGATTTGGATTCCGAACTATCAAGGTTAAGGAAGCCACAATGATCAGCTGTCGCCATCATCACTCCGGACCAGTAGGCGTGCTGATTGAGTTCTTCCGGATCAAGAGGAACCAGAGAGATGCATTTTTCTTTCTGTAAAATCTTTTTAAGATCTGCCAGGGTCCATCGCTCAAATTCCACTTTCTTCATCTTGGCCGCAGCCTTCTCAGGCTTGGCTTCTTTGGGTTTATAGTCGGAGAGCTTGGTGATCCAGGATTTAAAGCCCATGCGCTCCAGGAAGGCCTGGGCTTCCGGATGAAGGATCAGGGAATAGGATGAATCAGCAGGAGAAAATTTGAGATTGAGATCCGTCACGATGCGCACGAGCTGCTTGGAGATCACAGCTTTCTCGTGATTTGCTTCTAGTGCGGTCTTACAGCGCTTATTCTTAATGTTTTCGATATTTTTTAGGATTTCCTCTAACGTACCAAAATCTTCAATGAGACCCTGGGCACCCTTGGGGCCGATCCCTGCGACACCCGGAATATTATCCGAGGTGTCTCCGATAAGGGAGAGGTAATCCATGATCTGCTCCGGATAAACTCCCATCTTATCTTTCACGTCTTCTCGCTCGTAGATCTTATCCTTCATGGTATCGAGCATCTTCACCGGACCATCCACAAACTGCATGAGATCCTTATCTCCTGAGGCAATCAGGATCTCATCAAAGTCATTCTTCCACTGAGTCGCAACGGAGCCGATGATGTCATCAGCTTCGTATTTTGGGGCTTTCATGACTGGTAAGCGGAGGGCCTCAATCATTTCATCAATGATGCCAAATTGCGGAGCAAGCTCATCCGGTGGTTCGGTCCGGTTGGCCTTATAGTCGGCGTAGATCTCTTCCCGAAAAGAGGCTTCCTTATTGTCTTTTGCAATGAGCATATGGGTGGGTTGATACTTCACGATCATATTGTGAAGCATGGAGAGAACTCCGTAGACTGCATTCACCGGAGTTCCTTCCGGAGTGTGAAGGGGTCTAATGGCGTAGAAGGCACGGAAGATAAAATTGGAGACGTCGACGATGATCAGTTTTTTCATTTAAAGCCTTAGGACATGGGAACCGGAGGGTTGTACCAGGGTGAATTTGATTTTCTTAGATCGAGGCGAGAGCCATCGTCAGCGATGACGGTGGTATCGGCCATGATGTCTCCCAATCGGTGGGGAGATTTATCCTTAAAGAGGAAGTAGACTTCCATCAGGGCAAGTGGAGTGGCAAAGATCGCCGAGAGCACCCAACCCCAGAACGGAAAGACCAGCAGAACCAGGGGAACCGTGAAGGGCAGATTCCGGATAAAGGATTGCCAGGTAGAACAGGGAGAGCCATCGATAAGGGAAATGACTCCGAAGCCCATCATCCGCTTTCCGATGGATTGACCTTCGTAGAGTGAGTCTGAGATGGCGAGGTAGACGATCCCCAAAATGAGCCCCATGGGATAATACGTCACCGCCCCCACGGCGACGAGACCGATATCAATCAACTTAGCAATCAGTCTAAACCACCGGGCACGGGACATAGGTCCGCCCATTAAGGACTTCATGTTCATCCTTCCCATTGTAGCCAAAAATGATGGACTTTAACTAATATTCATTATTTACGGCCCATGTTATTTTTGTCGGTTGCACTTGATCTTGTCCGTATGATCCCCATAGTTTAAAGTGAAGCTGTGAATTATTAAGGAGCAATTATGGCAAACCTAACAAGTGTAACATCCGCGAACTTTGAGCAGGAAGTTATGAAATCAGACAAACCGGTTCTGGTAGATTTTTGGGCGGAATGGTGTGGACCTTGTAAGGCCCTCTCACCTGTTCTCGACGAAATCGCCACTGAAGTGAATGGAAAAGCAAATGTAGTTAAAGTGAACGTGGACCAGGCCTCTGACCTTGCTCAGAAGTACGGCATCCGTGGGATCCCGACTCTCATTTTCTTTAAAGACGGCGAAGTGAAATCCACTCTCGTCGGTAATCAGCCAAAAGCTGAGATCTTAAAGAACATCAACTCTCTCATCGGCTAATTTAATCTTTAAGGGGTCGCTCTCTCACTTGAGGGGGCGGCCATTTTTTTTATGAGCAACTTCATCAAATCTTCCCTCACCGACGCTCACAAAACTCTCACCACCTTCATTGAAGATGAGAAGAACATCGAACTCATCGGCAAAGCTGTCGATACTTTTGTTTCTTCCTTCAAAAATGGCGGAGCGGCTTTCAGCTGCGGAAATGGCGGGTCGATGTGTGATGCCCTTCACTTTGCTGAAGAGCTCACCGGAAGATACCGCAAGGATAGAGCTCCCCTTCCGGCGACGGGAATCTCGGAAGCAGGCCACATCACTTGTATTGCTAATGACTTTGGTTTCGAGCACATCTTTTCCCGCTTCGTAGAGGCCTGGGGTAAAAAGGGTGATAGTCTGCTTGCGATCTCGACTTCTGGAAATTCTGCCAATGTGATTAAAGCCGTTGAAGTCGCTAAAGCCAAAGGCATGAAGGTTGTAGGTCTATTAGGTAAAGATGGCGGTAAGCTTAAGAGCATGGTGGATGTTCCCATCATCGTGGACTGCCCGATCACAGACCGGATCCAGGAAGTGCACATTAAATGCATCCATATCTTCATTGAGGGCATTGAGCGCCAGCTCTTCCCTGAAAACTACCTGTAATCTTTTCATACTAGGCTGATTTTCCGTCTCTCCTGTGCCCGGGGGCTTTATAGTTTTCTTAATATTTTATTGAGAGGATTATATGGGTTTTAAGCAACTGAGTATCGGTTTAGTCCTTCTCGCTTCGGCGAATTTCGCCCGGGCAGAGAATGTCATCACCACCGTCTTTAATGTCTTTGAATCGACGAAGTCCAATCAACTTCTCATTCTTTCTGCGGCCGATGGTCGCATTTACCGTTCGGCCCTCACGAAAGACAATAAGAAATTTTTCGAAGACCTCGTCGGAAAGATCGTGAACATTTCCTTTGAAAAAGAAGCAACAGGCTCCATGATCAAGGAAGTGCGTCCGGTTGATCCTGAAGTTCTGGATGATGAGACTCTTGATTTAAATTATTTCGCCTACAATGAACTCCGCCAGTTTGCTCCCAGTGAACTTCAGAGTTCAACGGTTGTGACCAACGTATTTGATAATATGCTCAACGACGGGGATAAGCGCCGTTCAGAGTGCTTTAAGCGGGCCCACATGTGGTCTTATGATATGTGGTCAAAACTTGGGATCTTCTCTCAGAAAATTTTTATCTTCTATACTCAGCGCTACTTTTGGTTAGAAGAATTCGACTGGTGGTTCCACGTCGCTCCCCTCGTCACAAGTGGTGGCGAAGATTTTGTTCTCGACGGAACTTTTATGGAAAAACCCATGAAGGTGAAGGAGTGGTCAGATTTCTTTATGAAAACGGATAAGATCACTTGTCCTATGGTGGATAAGTACCAGGACTACGAGGCCAATCACTGGAAGAAACTTTGTGTGATGATGAAGGTTCCAATGTATTACTTAAGTCCCCTCGATATCGAGAACCGGGATAAGCGTGGCATCGAGAAAACTCACTGGATTCTCCCTGAGCTCCAGGATGCTCGCAGGGCCTTTAAGAATTATGAGAAGTCCTACGAAGGTCTCGACACCGGAAAGATGACAAAAACTTATTAGGATAAAATATGAAAGCACTCATTACCTTTGCCTTGTTGCTCACAACCCAAGCCTCTTTCGCTCACGAGATCGAGGGAACTCAGATGCTCAAAGGTGGGCGCGAGACCAAGATCTACGTGAAAGACGTGAAGACCAAGTGCTCCTTTGATGTGGAGAAAGTCCGTAATCTTATGGAAGAAGACAGCTTCGGCAACCCGGCCTATAAGGTCCGGGTGGAAGTTGAGCTTTCTGGTAAGGACAAGAAAAAGAAGATCGAGGTGAAGTTCAAGAAGAAGTTCGAACTCAATAATCTTCACAAAACGGCCACAGGCTCAGAGGTCCGGGACTTCGATTATGCCTCTGAAGAAGGGGCCCGCCTGAAGATAGATGGCTCCGGTCGCTTAACCGAGATCCATTTTCCTTTCGAAGGTGAAACCATTAGCTGTCTCTTTTAGTCGGCGGAAGGGGCGAAGCATTCGCCCCTATTGTTGAGAGAACTTTCGTCCTACCTGAAAAAAGATTTTATCCCTTTGAATTTCCACTTATAATCATTCTTAAATCATTATTTTTCCATGGAAGGGGAACATTATGGAATTCGCTCAATTTCTTATTCGCTTCATTCTTGAAGGCGGAGTTTTCATGTACATCATCCTCGCTATCTGGGCCTTTGGGCTTGCGGTGGCGTTTGAGCGATTCAGAAAGCTCTCTTACACTTACGACGTAGACGGACCTTCGTTCATGAACGAACTCCAGCGCTACATTCTCTCCAATGACATCCAGGGTGCCATCCGGGTTTGTTCCGGTTCTAATGCTGCTCTCCCAAAGGTTTTAAAGGGCGGCCTTAAGCGCGCCAATCAGAAGCCAGAGCAAGTTCAAAACGCCATCGATGCCACGGCTCTCGAAGTGATTCCGAAGATCGAGCAGCGTCTTCCGTATCTTCAACTCGCAGCTAACCTCTCTACTCTCTTCGGTCTCCTTGGAACAATCCAGGGTCTGATCCAGTCTTTCTCTGCGGTCGCTGCGGCAGATCCGACTCAGAAAGCAGAAGTTCTCGCTCAGGGTATCGCGGTTGCGATGAATACCACGGCCCTCGGTCTATTCTGTGCGATTACAATTATGATGGTTCACGCCTTCCTCATGGCTAAATCTGAAAAGATCATTTCCGAGATCGACGAGTTTTCCGTGAAGCTCCAGGATCTCCTCGGTACTAAGAAAGCCATCGACGAATAAGCGAGGCCCCCATGCTTAAGGTCCCTACTAGCCGAAAGAGAAAAAGAGAAGTCGAACGATTGAATCTCGTGCCTATCATGGACGCGGTCTTTATCTTCATCTTCTTTCTTCTTATGTCGGCAAGCTTCCTTCGAATCTACGAGATCGGCTCCGATGTTCCTATCGTGTCTGACTCCGAGCCTCCGAAGAAAGATAAGAATCCACTCGCTCTAACAGTGTCTATTGAAACTAATGAGATCAAGCTCGCAAAAGGAATCCCTTCCAGAGTTTTTAAAACCTTTCCGCGACTTGAAACGGGAGAATTCGATTACGAAGCACTTCACCTCTTCCTGATCGAATTGAAGAAAAATAACCTCGATGAAGACTCGGCGATCTTCGAACCAGTGGGAGACCTCACTTACGAAGAAATCGTCAAAGTCATGGATGCTGTCCGAACGCTCAAGCGCACGGACGAAGCGATCTTTAAGAAAAACAAAGAAGGCATCGACGAGAGACTCAAAGGTCTCTTCTCGAAAATCATCTTCTCTAATTTAATGAGCTAAGAAGGACCTATGGCACGACGAGCTTCAAGATTCAGAGGACGCAAGAAGAACCAGGTGTTCGACATCGACATCACTTCTCTCCTCGATATCCTCACCATCCTTATGGTCTTCCTTCTCCAGAGTTACAATACCTCCGGGGTGATCATCAACGTTCCGAAAGGAATTGAGCTCCCTCGCTCAGCTTCCGAATCCCTCAATAATTTCGGGGTCAATATTCAGGTTTCAAAGACCAATATCTGGGTTGATGATAAGGAAATCCTGAGCGCGGAGACGGCCTCCGAGTCCCGGGTCTTTGACCAGGGCGGGCGCCGAATCATTCCTCTCTTTGATGAACTAGTCCGGATCAAGGAAACGATCAAGCAGTCTGAAAAGCTCTCACCGGAAGTGAAAAAATTCTCCGGAATTGCCAATCTCATCGTGGATAAGTCGCTTAAATACGATTACTTAAAGCGAGTGATGTACACGGCTGCTGCCGCTGGGTATAAAGAGTTCAAATTCGTCGTTCTCACAGAAAATCCATAAATGACTCTGTCGATAGCTTCGACAGAGTATCAAAATTTCACTTTTCGCCCCCTTCTTCTCATTTAGCCAGATACTAAGACCATCTCACAAAGGATGGTCTTATGAAATTTCTCGCTGGCTTCATTTTCCTCGCTACCCTCTCGACACAAGCCTTCTCTCAGGAACTCGTAAAATCCTGCACCTTTAAATTTGATGACGATTATTCAGGTTTCAGCACCAGTACTTTTGAAGTGAGAAAAAATGGCAAAGTTTATCTCGGAACAATGACCACCACCGTGGCAGGCCAGTCCACAAGTATGGAAGACGAGGTCTCTATTAATGATTATAAAGTCCGGGCAGGACTTAACCCGGAAATGATTGAAGATGAGGAGATGGGATCTAAATTAAATTTCGGTGAGGGTCTCATCGTCCATGCCATGGCACTAACTGGTGATCTGGATATGGGTGAAGAGGATGCTCCTGAAGTAAATCCCTTTTCAGCGGGTCTGGATCTCTCCAAGATTCGCTCAGTGCGCGTATACAGGGCTATTGGTGAAGCAGATGACATTGGCTCAGCGGCTATCATCGAGGCAAAAGACGAAGATGCAAAAGACCTTGGATCTTTCATGGGTGGGTTTCTTGTCCTTCCGTGCTTAAAATAAGATCAAAAAAAAAGGCCCCGGTTGGGGCCTTCTGTTAAAGTCGCTTGGATTGAAAATTCATTGGCTGCTTCACTTCAACCTTTCCTCCGCCCATCGGCTCAGGGAAGGCGATTCCTCGAAGAACTCCGATGACACATTGTTTGACGTCACTCGGGAGCCTTGAACTTCCGTCGACACCTGCCTGAGTCACATGTCCAGAAGGACCGATGGTGAAGACAAGAGGAATAACACCAGAGGTATCACTTCCTGCGCGTTCAAGTTCTTTCTGATAGCAGTATCTGAACTGCGGAAGGTGATCGAGAAGAATGCGTCGGATGACATCCGGATCCATGGATCCTAAAACAATTGTCTGAGAAGGAATACCGGCGGTGTAGATCGCCTTCTTCGCAGAAAGCCCTTCCGCGCCCTTGGAATTCCCAAGAACACCAGTTGTGGCACCCGTCAGAGCACCCTGGTTTGTGGCTATGTCAGCGGTCCGGATATTTCCTGTCCCTGTGGAGACACCACTGGAAGAACCAGTGATTTCACCACCAGCACCACTAGCGGATTTCGTCCGGATTCCCGAGAGAGATCCACCTTTGGCCACCATGGAAGATACGGACGATTTAAAGTCAGCAGACTTATACACCTCGACGTGACCCACGGCCTTGGATTCGAAGTTGGATCTTGCCGTTGCACTCTGAGCTTTCGGAAGTGAAGACTTCGAGGCCGCAGATGGAAGAGAAGTCGCGATCTTATTGCTTGGGAGCGGAGGTGTTGTCCCCTGCTTCACAACTTTTTTCTCACGAGCCGTTTTCTTTCCAGGATCAGGTTTTTTAGTCTGATCTTTTGTCGTCACCACATCAGGTTTTGTGACATCAGGTTGTTTCTTTTTAGGAATCTCTTTTTTCACGGCCACTTTCTGAGGAGCCTTTTGCTCACGCTTTGGCTGCTTTTCAGTTTTCTCAATCGTCCGATTCTTATTTACCGCGAGCGGTTGCTTATAAAGAATCGTCGCCAGACGCTCTGGGGCCAGTTCGTCTTCTTTCTCGTCTTCCTCTGGCATGCCGATGATGTTCAGACCAGCTGAGATCATGAGAGCGAAAAAGAGAAAGAGAAAGAGATATTTTCTAAATTCAGGATCACGCTTAAGAATTGGTGCCGCGGCGACTTTTGGTGGAGCCGTGACATTTCTTACGAAGATCTGGAGGTTGTCTTTCTGAAAACGCACGAGGTCCTGTCCGTGAAGCTCGATACTCGCAGCGCCCGTGTGGCTTTCTTTTTTCTTATCTGTCAGGTGAAAGACAGAAAATCCAGGAAGAGTATGAACTGTGGCATAGGTGCCATTGACGTCCACGAAAGGGATCTTTTCAGTTTTACCTAAGTACGGAAATTCGAGTTCTTCTTTTTTCGAAGTCACTCCCATCATGTAATAGGTATTCTTTCCTTCCGGAAGGTAGTCCACACTGAAGATCTGATCGTTAAAGAGAATGATGACTTCAACGGCTTGCTTTGAAGCTTCGTATTTAAAGATCGGATAGAGCTGATCCTTATCCTCAAAGATGTACTCAGAGAATTCAGCCTTCGGGTCAGCAGCAAGAGGATAGACGATGGAAGGAGCTTCGAGGCCGGTAGCTTTTGGGGCCGTGCCAGGAAGTGCGCGTCCCGGAAGCTCAGGCACTTCACGAGGATGCTTGGGAGAAGCTAATCCATGGGAAGGCTCGAGGGTTTCAAGTACCGGCGGCATGGCCGACTTGGCAGCATATAATTGGAATTCAAATTCGATGTCTGCGAGGCGGAAATAATCCCCAGCATGGATCTCTTTAACGATGACCTTATCGTCATTAACGTAAGTCCCGTTGGTGGAGTTCATGTCGTAGATAACTGCGCGGTCATCAAAAATTTCCATAACGGCATGGATCGCCGAAACGGAGTCGTGGTTGATGAATAGATCACAGCTCTCAGTTCGCCCTAAGAGGATTCGTCCCTTTCCGAACACACCCCCACGGGAGCGGTACTTAGGATCCGTGGGTCTAAGTTCAAACATCTTCGAGGCTTTTTCGTTCTGAATATCCACAATCGTCCCCTGATTTATCGAATGCCCTCAATGGCTTTTTTCATTTCTTTATTAAAATTCTGACGCTCTGGAAGCCGGTTTTTGAATTCGTTACGAACCCGTGGAGAAATGGAGATATCTCCCGGAGAGCCCGCTTCGCCTTCGATTCCAATCTCATCGAAATCAAACTTTTCAAATTTCTTATACTCATAGCGAACCTTCGGCTGCTTACTCTGAGAGTACGCCAGACCAGGAAGGATTAAGGTCAGAAGAAGAATAATCTTCATGATGCAACTCCTAGTTGTCTCTGGACAACCCGATAGTATTCTTTGAGTGATCCAGACTCAGGCTCATCCACATAGTCGAAAACTTTTTCAGCGTCGTCTTTGCGGTTCACAAGTTTAAGTGTCCAGGCCAGGTTGAGTCCGATTTCAGGTTTAGACCAGTGATCCCGGGGGATCTTCTGATAATAAGCAAGGGCCGTTTCGTAATTGCCTTTAATGAAATAGGCTGAAGCTACGGAATTTAAAAGATCCACGTCCGCAGGAGCCTCTTTCAAGAGTCCTTCAAAAAGAGGGAGGGAAAGATCGGCTAGACCATTTTTCAGGTAGAGCTTTGCCAGATTATAGCGGGGAGTTTTAGAGAACTTTGACTTCTGATAGGCCCGTTCGAAAGCGACAAGAGCTTTCTGAGGCTCACCTTGCAGATTGTACATAACTCCGATGTTGTTGAGGGCCGGAACGTAATTTGGTTTAACTTCAAGGGCCTTGTTATAGAAAAGAAGAGCCTTTCGCATACTTCCCTGCTTCAAATGGCAGTTGGCCACAAGATTCCAGTAGGCCGGAATCTTTTGATACTTCTGAAAACTCGACTCAGAGACGGCAAAGGCTTTATCAAATTCTCTCTGGTGACAGTAGAGAGAAATAAGGATGAGAGGGTCCTTGGAGTCTTCAAAGCGCTCCCGCTCTTCCGGTGAAAAACGATCCAGGGTTTCATCCTGGAGACCAGGATTGAGTGCCGCCTGATTGCCGCTGTAAAAATCGGCAACTTCACTGGTCTTCAGTGCGCGCTCTTTTTTAAACATATCCTGACTCACTTCCGGAGCCGCATCATTTTTAGACTTCTTGTCAGAAGCACAGGAAATAAGGGCAAGAAGAGTTAAAAAGAGAATAGATCTCATTGGCGGCCTCCCCGGTCCATCAGGACAGATGAGTGAGAAGAGTGGTAGAGCTTAGGGTCCGGCGTATCGTAGAGGACGGCCATATTGGAATCGGAAAGAATCTTGTTATCCACAATGAGCTTACTGATTTCACGGCGCTGTTTCCGGGCATTCTCGAGAATAGGTCCGTACACATCGGCCATCGCTTTTTGAAAGCTTGAAACGTATTCAGGAGACTTCCCTTCCGGAACAAAAGA
>CAZPFM010000029.1:0-11120 GCA_964585845.1 uncultured Bacteriovorax sp. | reverse complement strand
GGTTCAACCTCATCAACAGAAACATTATCGGAGATCTTCACAACCCAGAGATCTTTTCCTTTAACGGATTTTCCGATGCTCTGAAGAGTCATGATAGAAGGATTTTGGGACACGATTCTTTTGAGACGAGCAGTCATCTCTTCATGGGTAGGATAATCAGAAAGAAGCTTCTGATTGAGATCTTTCATATCAAAATAGAGAATCTCTTTTTCATCCAGGTAGCGGGCCAAACCCTGTGATCCGTAGAGTTCAAAACCCTGAGAAGTCACGTGGTCGACGATCACTGAACCAGATTCAATCAGGTCTTTGACGACTTTCGGATTTTGTTTAGGGAGATAAAGCTCCTCTTCGATCTTAATATCGGCCGCAGCGCTGAGGGAGAAAAGAAGTGAAATAGATATTAAAGAACTCTTCATGGAACCTTCCTTTGAAGCAATTTGGCCCATGCTATCAGGAAGATTTCGCCTTAGGCAAAGCCTGAGGATTAAAGAGAGGTTTTTTTAGAAAACCAATGTTTATTGAAAGACATAGAGGTGATTTCTCGAGGTAAAAAGACTTAATGTCCCCTCTTGAACCACCAGGTCAGAGTAGATGGCAGAGAAATCATAACCCAGGGCAAAGCGGTCAATAACCTTCATTGTGAGAGGATCAATGGCCCCGAGATATCCATCGAAGCTTGCGGCCACGATGTGCTCTTTCCACCAGGTGAGTGCACTCACCGGCTGGTCTGAAACCTTAACTCTTTTGAGGATCTCTCCATTAAACGACATAAGAATCACTTCCCCGTCATTGGTACCGAGAAGAAGCTGATCATTTCTTAACACAGGATGGGCCATCACTGAGACAGGATAGCTTCTGGAGATGGCCCCATTTTCGGGATTCACGGCCTTAAGCTCTCCGGAGGGAGAACCAGTCACAATGAGATCATTGATCATGAGGGGGTTAAGATCGATGTCGACGAATTTTGAATTTTCAGCAAGTCGCGTTTCCCAGAGAAGAAGTCCTTCCTGAAGAGAAAGAGCTCCCACATATCCATCGGCAAATCCAACGATGATCTTTGATCCGATGATAAGAGGCTTACTTGTTCTCTGAAGTGTCGTGGTAACGGGAACTGCTCGTTTATAAACCCAGAGGATCTTACCCGTTTCAGCATCGAGATGAACGATCTGGTGACCTCGAAGATAGAGAAGAAGGTGTCCATTGAAATAAACCGGAGCACTCTCAATAGGGGCCCCAAGATCAATGGCGTATTTCAACTCACCAGTCATATACTGACGAACAAAAAGACGTCCAGAGAGACCACCATAGGCCACATGATCATTAAAAAACTCTGCAGGTGCACCGAGGGTAGTCTTCTCGTCTTTTTCCCAAAGAACTCGCCCACTCTCAAGATCATAGGCCCGCATCACACCTGCAGGAGACCCCATATAGAGTATTTCGTTAAAAACCCGTGGGGCACCAGTAGGAGAAATCGCTAAGTTTCCAGAGGTGTATTCTGGTTCAAGATTCTTACTCCAGCTCACCTTAAAGAACTTAGACTCCCGGGCCGGGGCCTTAATCTCAGGGAACTTTGAGCAGCTTAAAAGAAGAGCGAAGAGAAGAACTAATCTCATTTGCCAAGCTGGATGAGATAGAGTTTTGCAATCTTAGCGTAGTCATCATTCGGATAAGAGGAGATGACTTCCTGAAATTGAGACTGGGCCTTGCCCTTGTCACCTTTTTTCATATAGAAGCGACCAAGCTCAAGTGAAACTTTTTGCGGAAGAGGGAGACCTTTCTTAGCATTTAATCCTTCAAGGATTGAAATGGCTTCATCATCCTGACCCAGCTTTTCAAGGATCACTACTCTCTGCATGCCGATAAAGTAATTACCGAGCTCATCTAAGCCAGATGCACTTTTAAGAATTTCATTGGCCTCAGAAAAAAGACCTTTGTCGGCCAGGAAATTTCCCATTTCAAGCACCACTGGAACCATGGAAGGGGCTTGTCTTACGTCGTCTGGAAGGGAGTTGAAGTTTTTCACCAAAACTTCCGGAGTAAGTTTTCCACTCTTCGCCTCGGCCCATGAGGTGGAAGCAAACGTATAAACCTCATCGGCGCGCTTTAAGGCGCTGGACTCTTTTGACTGTTTCCAAAGAAGGTATCCAGTTGCCCCGAGGACGATGGCGACAAAAACGGCAAGAAGGAGTTTACGATAGGTATAAACGAAATGACCGAAGTCCGTTTTATCCAGTTGCTGTTCAATCTGATCTGCTGCCTGAGTCGCCTCTGCCATGAGATATCCTTTTTATTGGGAAAATATCCTAGAAGTTTAAATTGAGAGCGGGAGCGTTGTCAAAGATCAAAAGATTTCTTAGACTTAAAATGTATGGGAAAATCCATCTTATTTTTGTTGGCGATTATGCTACCTACACTTGGTTTCTCCGCAGATCTTCGGGGAAGAATGGGTATCGGAGCCACTAATCAGCTGGATAATGGAGTTCCTGCTCTCTCAATAAAGGTTCAGCGCTCGAAAACCTTTGCTCTCGGGGGAATCCTGGGATTTGACTCCAACGAAGACCGCACTCTTTATGGAGCGGGAATTAAGTTCTACCGCATCATTTTTGACGAGCCACAGCTCAATTTTTACCTCGCAGGTCTTTTCGCGACTCAAAGCTATTTTGACGAGACAAAGAATGAGACCACTTCTGGCTTTCAGGCCGACGGCACTCTAGGCTCAGAATTCCATTTCTCAGGTCTGGAGAGTATCGGCTTTAGCTTCGAGTTCGGCATCACCGCCCGAACGGGCAAACCTAATAAGGGAACAAGCTTTCAAACTCTCGGGGATAACTTCCTGAAAGCCGCTGTTCATTTCTACCTTTGAAGATCTTCCTTCTCCTCCTTCCCCTTTTATTCAGCTCAGCACTCTTCGCGCAGTCCAATGAGCAGATCTTTCAGGAGATCGAAGACGATCTGAATCCAGGCGGAGATATTTTCACGGACTTCAACGAAGATCTTGAGAGTGCTCAAGTTCTTGAGGATGAAAGATTCTATCGTTACGGCCGCTTTTTTTCTGTGAACCTAGGTCTGGGTTACACCACTTTCACAGGAAACCGGGGTGTCGCCTACTCTGATAATCCACCTACTTTTCATCTTTCCATGAATTACTTTCTGGATTTTCAGTCGTCTATTGTTCTTGGGATCGAGTATTCCCGGCACACTATGGTGATCAATAATGCCGTTAATGGTTTCCCGACTCTTGATCCTTTAGGTGCCGTGGTGACGGCCATGACCCGGGCATTTGTGGGGTATAAGTACTATATCGACACCACGGATCTCGGAACAGCTATCACCTATTCAAACCCTCACTTCATTGGTCGAGTGGAGTATTGGTACCAGACCAATGATTTTATCGATCAGGAGACGGTGAATAAACAGCGCCTCGGAGGAATCGGCTCCGGCGTGGGTTTCGGGCTGGAGTTCCCGGTTGAACTTAAAACATCCTACATTGGTGTCGAGTTTCTCTACCACGTGGTGAACTTTGAAGATAAGTTCACCCAGGACTTCCGTGGTATTGAGGAAGATGATCCGGCAACACCGCAAGATGATCGGACACAAGGGTTTGAAGACCTCACCGGAAATGTCCTTTCTGTGATGATCACCTACAACTTCACCTGGTAGAACCTACTTCCCTTTATTCTTCTTCTCGATTTTCCGCATCCGGCGCTCAATATCCGTCGAAGTACGGAAGATGAGATGCACTGGCGTATTAATGAGGTTGAACTCTTTTCGAATACCGTTCACTAGATACCTGCGGTAGTTCTCCGGGATCCCCAGGGACTTATTAGAGAAAAGAAGGAAGGTGGGAGGTGAGGATTTAAGCTGAGAAGCGTACTTCACCTTAAAGCGATTTCCATTGGATTTTTTAATCACAACGGGATTGGCCTCCACGAGCTGACTCAATGTCCGGTTCAGCGCCCCCGTCGGAACTTTTCTATTTCTGGTCACAATAGTTCGCTTCATCGCTTCCCGGAGGTAATTGATGTTGCGATTCTTTTCAGCGGAGATGGTGATGAGCTGGCAGAAACCAAGCCAAGGGATGGAATCATAGAGATCCTGAATCCATTCTTTCTTTTTCTTATTATCTGAAAAGGTTTCCTTTAAGAGATCGATCTTATTTAAACAGATGAGAAGGGACTTCCCTTTTTCCAGAGCAATATCTAAAAGCCGTCTGTCCTGGTGAGTGATACCGAGGGTGGAGTCCACCATAAATATCACGATATCACTTTCAGAAATCGCCCGGAGTGAGCGGTAGACGGATTGGGTCTCAATGAAACCCTCCACCATTTTGGATTTTCTGATACCGGCCGTGTCCACCAGTTTGATGGAGCGCCAGCGGTTAACTTCTGCCACATGCTCTATGTCGGTATTGGTATCAGGTGCCTGGTTCCAGCTTTTTTCAATGGTATCCACGACGGATTTTTCAGAATAAAAATCTTCCCCCGTATTCTCTTCATCGAAGTTAAAGTCTCCCCCGCCTTCCACATCATCAGAGTCATCACTGAAGGCTTCCGGAGAGGATTGACCGAATTCAATGTAAACTTTCTTTTCTTCTTCAGTGAGATCGTCCTCATCGACGGTGAGATCCTGAAGTTCTCCCTTCTCCTGAAAGTGCTTCATCTCCTCATAGACTTTCATATTATCTTTTCGGAAATGATTATCTTGGGCCGCAAGGATTTCAACATCCGGTCCAAAGTAGAGATCGATATAGCCTTCAATAGGGTCTACGGTGGTTCCGGCAATGTCTGAAACAAGTGCTCGTTGAGCTCCCACCAGACGATTGAGCAATGTGGATTTCCCCGCATTCGGTGCACCGATAATGGCAACGGATGAAACCACATCATGGCGTGGCTTCACTCCTTTCTGAAGGCTTTCTTCCTGAGTCATCTCTTCATTAAACTTGATCGCCTTCTTAAAGATATTTTCCCGGAGATCATAGAATCCGCGATTATGTTCGGCAGAAAGACGGAACATCTGGTCTTCATCGAGTCCCAGTGTGTAAAAATCGTACTGCTCACCTTCCTGCTTTTCAGTGTCAAACTTATTCATGAGAAGCCAGACAGGCTTTTTGGTGGAGTGGATGTAATCGGAGATAGATTTATCAAAAGGAAGAAGTCCTTCGCGGACATCCACGACGAAGAGAACGAGATCGGATTCATCAATAGCGAGCTTGGCGTGATCGGCCATGATATTAAAGAAGGGATCAACGTTATTTTTTTTCTTTTTGGGATCAATTTCAATTTTATCCGGATAGAAGCCCCCGGTATCTACCAGGATGACTTCCTCTTTTTGAGTCTCACCTTCACGCTCTTCTTCCAGGTGAAGGATTCCGTAGTGACGGTCACGGGTCACCCCCGGCTGATCGTGGGTCATGGCCAGATGCTGCTTACGCATGAGCCGGTTGAAGATGGTGGATTTTCCTACATTGGGTCTCCCGATAAGAGAGACAACCATGGACCGCTTACTCATTTCTTCCTCCAGACGCGCACACCTTTTTGAGGTCGCGGGAGTCCGATTTCATCAAGGACCCAATTATTATTAAACCATTTCGGTGAGACCTTTACGTGAAGGTTCAGGTGAACCTTTCCTCCGGTCATGGCCTCGATCTTTTTTCGAGCGTTGATTCCGATCTCTTTAATCACAGACCCCTTACTCCCCACGACGATGGCACGCTGAGAAGGACGGTTCACAAGGATGGAAGCTGAGATGTGGGCCTCAGGAGTGGCATCCTCATCTTTTTTCTTCACATCTTTGTATTCGTCGATGACCACAGCGATCTCATAAGGAAGCTCTTCTTTAAGGAGGCGAAACGCCTGCTCCCGGATGTATTCAGTGGCAAAGAAGCGCTCGCTCATATTCGAGGCATCCCCATGGGGATAAAGATGGGGGGCCGACGGGGCCGTGTCCTGGATAGCTCCCAGAAGCTCGTGGACATTGTCTCCGGTCTTAGCACTGATCACGAAGTGTCGCTCGATCTCCTGGCAGAGGGTCTTCATCTCTTCCAGAGTCTTTCCGATATCCAGTTCCTCGGCATTCACAAGATCAGACTTTGTGAAAATGATCCAGGTTCTAACCAGAGGGGCATCAAAGTTTTTAAGGAAGTCTTTGAACTCAGGGACAATCTTCGAGGAGAGATCCACGAGGACGAAGTTTAGGTCCACACCTTCGGCACCCATCTGGGCCTGGTTATTCATCCGTTTGTTAATTTCCTGAGCATTGGAATGAACTCCCGGAGTGTCCACTAGGACGATCTCTGTGCGGTCCACGGTAAAGGCACAGTGGAAATGATTCCTCGTCGTCTGAGGCTTATTGGACACAATAGAGAGATCAAAACCCATGAGGTTATTGATGAAGGTACTCTTTCCCACATTCGGCTTACCGAGGATGGCGATCATGATCGACTTATTATGGGGGTGTTGGTTCTCTAAAAGCATATATGGACTCCTTAAATCAAATTCTCTTTTAAAATTTTTGCTGCAAGCTCTTTTTCTCCGCCCTTCTTGGAAGAAAATTCACCACGGGCGACTTCCTCACCATTGAGCTCGACTCGGATGAGGAAGTTCTCTCCCACGGATTCTGAGATGTAGACGGGAAGCTTTTTAAATTTCCCCAGGGATCTCTCCTGCAGGGCGGACTTTGGATCAAAACTTTCCAGACTTTTTAGCTCCCAGAGATCGGGGAAGCGCCTTTCGAGCCAGCTGAGAGCTTTTTCCTTAGTAAACTCAAAACCCCGGTGCTTGTAGATGACACCCAAGAGGGCCTCCATGGTATCGGCGAGCACATTGTCCTGATCGAAGAGATTTTTTTTGTACTCGCCCTTTCCAACAAGGATGAATTTGGGAAGATCCAGGGATCTGGCCAGTTCAGCGAGACTCTTCTCATTAACGATAGTGGAGCGAAGCTTAGAGAGAGTGCCCTCTTTTTCTTTTCCCATCCGAAGATAGAGTTCTCCTGTGAGGATGAGTTGCAGAACCGCGTCCCCTAAGAACTCCAGGAGTTCCTGATGGGGAACTTCAAACTCATGGCTAAAGGATGTGTGGGTAAAGGCGCGGGCGAGTTCACCCACGGGAATATCAAGCTGGTGCTCACGCAAAAATGCCTGAAAATCAGCATGAGAAAGACAATCCGCTAGATGCGTTTCATCTTTTTTCTCAAAGAGAATCAATAGTGAATCATGAAGCCGAGGCCCTGACATTGGTCATCCTAAGGTCGTCTATCCCAGGTCTCGGAACCTGGGCCAATTGTGTGATGGCTTCTATTTAGAGGTTTTCCCCCGAACTGACAATCCAGGGGGTGTAGAAATTACAAGATTCATGCACTTAAAGGCTCGATAGGTTATAGAAGCCTCATTAAAAGAGGTAATTATGACTTTCATCAAACGAATTCTTCGCTCCTTCATCCTGACCGCTTTAGCGCTCTTTATGCTTCTTAACTCACAACCTTCTAAGGCCGCTGTGGGCTTCGTCTTTGGTGGAGCAGGTCTAGTGACCGCAGGTCTTTATGCCATCGGTGGAGGAACTGCCTCTGCCACCCTTGGTGGTGTGGCCTGTCTAACCGGAATCGACCGAACAGGATCTTCAACAGGACCTGGATGTGCGGCTTCTCTTTTTGCCGTTATTGGCGGAGTCCTGGCGGGGGCGATAGGACTTATTATCCTTGAAGAGGAAAGTGTGGTTCAGTTCTCTCCCCTGGATCAGAAAGAGGCCAGAAGACTTAAAGTTACAAAAAGCGAGCGGGAAGCTTTTAACCGAGAAGTTGATGAGGTTAATGCTCTTGCCTCTTATGTTGATCGACGCCTTCAGGTTTCTGAGGATCCCAAGGTTGAAGATGCTAAGGCACTCTGGGAAGAGGTTCGGGAATCAGTTTCAGAAGAAACGTTTTCAGTTTTAATTAAAATCTCAAATGAGCTTTATAAGAATTAGACCTTGATTCTTGCATTGGCCTTGCGCAAACGCTCGGCCAATGTTTTTACCAAAATCTCAAGCCATTTCGGCTGGATCCGGTAAATCCCGTCGATGGTTTCTTTCGGAATCTCAATTAATTCACAGTCTGTGATGGCCCGGACAGTAGCGGTGCGGGGCTCATTATCCAGGAAAGAAATTTCACCTACCAGCTCTCCACTATAGATGTGGCCCAGGACCACTTCTTCTCCAGCACGCACCCGGAAGGCAACAAGCTGTCCTTTCTGTAACCAATACATACAAGAAGAATGATCTCCTTCTTTCAGAAGGATTTGATTGGGAGCGAGCTTGATACTCTTACTGGCCATGCTGATGTTCCGTTGATTCTAGGTATTCGGCGTAACTGCCTGGATAAAATGTTACCCCCCCTCGATCAACCTCGGCAACAGTCGTGGTGAGCTGCTTAAGAAAGTGCCGGTCGTGGGAGACGATCATGATCGTGCCTTCATAGTTCTTAAGGGCCTCGATAAGGACCTCCCGGGAGCGGATATCCAAGTGGTTAGTCGGCTCATCTAAAATTAGAAGATTACAAGGATTCGTGAGGATCGTTGCCAGGATAAGCCGGGATTTTTCGCCTCCTGAGAGAACGGAGATTTTTTTATCCACATCATCCCCACGGAACAAGAAGGCAGCGAGAAGGTTTCTCACATAGCCATCAGAACCGTTTCGGACTCTCCCTCTGACTTCGTCAAAGACAGTGTTCTGAGGATTAAGAACATCCATGGAGTACTGACTAAAATATCCAATCTCCACATTGGCCCCGACCTCGACCTTCCCTTCGGTGGCCTCAGTCATGCCATTAATGATCTTCAACAATGTAGACTTCCCGGCGCCGTTCACACCGACCACCGCCATCCGGTCCAGGCGTTTTACAAGTCCGGTTACATTCGAGAAGACTTTCTTTTCCTTATCATCACTTTTCCAGGTTTTCCCAAGTCCCTCAATTTTCACCACATCATTCCCCGAGCGCGGAGGCTTAGGAAACTCAAAGTTAATCGCCTGATCTTCTGGAATGACTTCGATGCGCTCGATCTTATCGAGTTTTTTTACTCGGGACTGAACCTGGGCAGCGTGAGAGGCACGGGCCGCAAACTTAGCGATAAACTCTTCTTCTTTTTGAAGCATGGCCTGCTGGCGTTCAGCAGAAGCCACGAGCTGCTCTCTTCTGATGTCCCGCTCTTTTTCGTAGTAATCATAATTGCCGGAATAGACCGTGATTGTTTTATGATTCACTTCGATGATTTTTTTCACAATTCCATTCATGAAATCACGGTCATGGCTGGTCATGAAGACAGCTCCCTTGAAATTCTTAAGCCAGGTTTCAAGCCAGACGATACTTTCAAGATCAAGATAGTTGGTGGGCTCATCCATGAGGATGAATTCAGGTCTCTGGGCCAGAACTTTCGCAAGAGCGATACGCATCTTCCATCCACCAGAAAAAGACTCCACTGGCTTTTGGTGCTCAGAGGGATCAATCCCAAGACCTGTGAGAACTTCCGCCGCTTGGTACTCGATATCGTAGCCACCGAGTTTTTCAAACTCTGTCTGATAATCCCCAAGTTTTTCCAGTGTCTCTTCCGAGTAGTCTCCCTCTTCAAGGAGCTTTTCAATTTTTTTTATTTCTTCTTTCAGAAAACCCAGCCTCTCATTTCCATGGATCACTTCTTCTAAGGCCGAGCGACCTTTGAGCTCACCTACGTTCTGAGAGAAATAAGATAAACGCATGGACTTGGGGTAATCCACCGTTCCGGAATCCGCTCTCTCCTCACCTGTGATGAGACGAAAGAGAGATGTTTTTCCTGCGCCATTAGGACCTACGAGCCCGACTTTTTCACCGGGTCCAATAAAAAAAGAGCCACCCTGATAAAGCAATTGTCCACCATAGGCCTTGGTGAGATTTGAGACGGTAATCATGATTCCTCCAGAGGGAAAAAGAGTAGTGCATTTGCTTTACATATCCAAGATTTTTTTCGTAATATACGCACAAAAAGGTGACTCTATGGAATGGAATATGCTGGAGGAGCAACAGGATTTTCTGCGGCTTCTGGAAAAACAGGGAAAGAGTTTTAATACGGTTAAAAACTACAAGGCCGATCTCTCTTGTTTTAATTCTTTTCTGATTAACAAACAGAAAAATCTCAAGCTCCGTGCCTTCACTCCCACTCAGGTTCAGGAGTACTCACAGTTTTTAAGTCAGAAATACGATTCATCCAATTCTGTCCGCCGAAGAGTCCAGGCCTTAAGGCTCTTCTTTGATTACCTCTTAACCCGGAATATTTTCGAAGAGAATCCTCTCAAAAAAATGGCCGTCTCTCCCAAGGTTCTCGATGCCCCGGCCCCGACACTCTTTCCGGAAGTCCTTGCGCTCAATCGCCTCCTCCATAATAGAGTGAAGAGCACTGAAGGCCTGGGCCAGCTTGTGCATTTTCGAAACCTCGTCATTTTCCACTTAATCTACGGAGCAGGACTCAAGGTCTCTGATCTGGCAAAGCTCCACCTGGCGGCGATTCTTAAGGATCATAAGGGGCTGCGGGTTTTAGTGGAGCATCCGAAGCGGGATCCCTATTCCATTCCCTTACCGGTTTCCTTCAAGCCTCTTTTCCAGGATTATAAAAATTCCTATTCTCAGTACCAAGAGTCTCAAGGTCTGGATCTCGACGAGATTCTCTTCAATGCAAATCCCTACAAAATTCTCTCCGGTGGACTTTCTCCCCGGGGAATCGAACTTTTCTTTGAAGAAATCAGACGAGAAACAAAATCCGAAATCACGGCAAAATCCCTTCGCCAGTCTTGCATCTTCAAATGGCTCAATATGAATATTCCTCACGCCACCATTAAAGAATGGCTCGGAGTGGCCCCTAGCTATTCTCTGGAGCTCTATCTCGACGAATATAAAAAAGATCCCACCTCCCTCGTTTTCCAGGATCTGCCGGAGGCCGAATGAGTGCTCAGGAGTTCATGCAAAGAGCGATGCAACTTGCGAGAAAAGGACATGGGACCACCTGGCCCAATCCCATGGTGGGTGCTGTCCTCGTCAAAAACAATACGATCATCGGAGAAGGATATCATCTCAGGAGCGGCGAGAATCACGCTGAGATCAATGCCATTGAGGATGCCACT
>CAZPFM010000028.1:0-11216 GCA_964585845.1 uncultured Bacteriovorax sp. | reverse complement strand
GGACCTGCTTCTCACGGTTCACACTTCCACCGTCGCGTTGGATCCATCGGTTGCCGAGCAACTCCAGCCCGCGTTTGGAAAGAAAAGAAAATGCCTGGTCACCTGGGTGTTGAAACATCAACAGTACAAAACATTCAAGTCGTGGAAGTAAACCTCGAAGGTGGCTATATGCTCCTTAAAGGTTCTATCCCTGGCTCTAAGAACGGCTTCGTGAAAATCGCGAAATCCGTCAAGAAGGCGTAAGGGGAGGAAGTATGACTGATATCACCGTATTAAATACAAAATTTGAAAAGTCTGGCTCCCTGAAAACCGATATCGATTTCTCAGTTGAAGCCATCAATGGAACAGTTGTTCACCAGATCGTTAAAGCGACCCTCGCTGGCCGCCGTCAGGGAACAGCAGCTACTAAGACCAAAGCCATGGTTTCCGGTGGCGGTAAGAAGCCATTCAAGCAGAAAGGAACTGGTAACGCTCGTCAGGGTTCTACTCGTTCACCTCTTATGCCTGGAGGCGGTACCGTTTTCGGACCACAGCCACGTTCTTATGAGCAGAAAGTGAATAAGAAGATGATGCTCGTTGCGATCTCTTCTGTTCTTGCTGATAAGTTCCAGGCAGGAAAACTCCACGTGGTTGAAAAGCTGGAAACTTCCGGCAAAACCAAAGATATGTTCAATGCTCTTAGCTCAAGAAACCTTCTTCCGGCTCTTGTCATCACTGCTGAGAACAATGAGCAAGTTAATCGCTCTGTTCGAAACCTCGAGCGAGCAAAGTGTGCTCCAGTAGATGGATTCAGCGTTTACGAAGCTATTAAGTTCGAAAACCTGATCATTGAAAAAGCCGCCCTTGAAAAACTTCTAAGCAGGCTGGTGTAAGATGTTAGGTCTAGAAAGCGTACTCGTTAAACCATTATTAACTGAAAAAACCTCTAAAGAGACTGAGGCTTTCAATCGCTACGCATTTGTTGTGCACACGAAAGCTAATAAGAATCAGATTAAGAGCGCTGTTGAAAAATTCTTCGACGTGAAAGTTGTTTCTGTTCGCACTTCTACCCTTCCAGGGAAGACGAAGCGTGCAGGTAAAGGTTTCAAAAAGTCCTCTGCGACTAAGAAAGCCTACGTTCAACTTCAAGACGGCCAGAAGATTGAATTCTTCAAGGGCATATAAGGTAAAAGGCTAAGACTATGGCAACTTTAAAGAAATTTAGACCGATTACACCTTCTCAGCGTGAGATGGTTCGGGTGACTGGAGACCTCACTAAGGGTGTAGCTCCTGAGAAGTCACTCCTCGTAAATAAGAAAAAGCACGGCGGCCGAAACGCTTCCGGTAAGATCACTACTCGTCACATCGGGGGCGGAGTTAAGCAGAAGTATCGTTTGATCGATTTCAAACGTACTAAGCTCAACATCCCAGCAACTGTTCGTTCGATCGAGCACGATCCAAACAGAACATGTAACATCGCTCTCCTCGTTTATGCTGACGGAGAAAAGACTTACATCCTCGCTCCGGTTGGCCTCAAGGTTGGAGATGTCATCATCTCTTCTGACGATGCCGATATCAAAGCAGGGAACTCAAAGCTTCTTAAAGACATCCCAGTTGGTACTCTTGTTCACAACGTTGAGCTCAATGCTAAGCGCGGCGGTCAAATGGCTCGCTCCGCTGGTGCCTATGCTCAGCTCATGGCAAAAGAAGGCGAATACGCTCTTCTTCGCCTTCCTTCCGGAGAGCTTCGCAAAGTTAAGTCTGACTGCCGAGCAACTATCGGTCAGGTTGGTAAACTTGAGCACGAGCTTGAGAACGTTGGTAAGGCCGGTAAGAACCGTCACCGCGGTATCCGTCCTACTGTCCGAGGTGTTGTGATGAACCCAGTTGATCACCCACACGGTGGTGGTGAAGGTCGTACATCTGGTGGACGTCACCCTGTTTCACCATGGGGTATGCCAACACGTGGTTATAAGACCCGTAAGAACAAGAGAACAAACAAGTTCATCGTTAAGAGAAGAGGTAAATAATGGCACGCTCGATTAAGAAAGGTCCTTTCGTAGATAGCTATCTCTACAAGAAAGCCGAAGAGGCCAAGAAAAATACTAAAGGCAATACAGTCATTAAGACCTGGTCACGTCGCTCGACGATCACTCCAGATTTTATCGGACTCACTTTTGCTGTTCATAATGGCAAGAAATTTATCCCTGTTTACGTCACTGACAACATGGTTGGGCACAAGTTTGGCGAATTCGCTCTTACTCGCACGTTCAACGGTCACGGCGGCGGCGATAAGAAGAAGTAAGGGGTAAATTATGATTACTGTAAAAAACAATAACGTTGGAACATCAGCTCGTAAGGTTAGACAAGTTGTTGACTTGATCCGCAGAAAGAAAGTTGAGGAAGCTCTTAAGATCCTCCGTTTCTGTGAGAAGAAAGAAACGGCCATCGTTGTGACTAAACTTATCAACAGCGGTCTTGCGATCGCCGCAGATTCTAAGAAGTATGACTTAGATAATCTCATCGTTGATATGGTGAAAGTCGACGAAGGTCCGACTCTTAAGCGAATCATGCCACGTGCCCAGGGCCGTGCTTATCGCATTCACAAGAAATCAAGTTACATCACTCTTTCGCTTAAAGAAGCTTAATCAGGGGAAAAACTAAATGGGACAAAAAGTTAATCCGTACGGTTTTAGATTAGGATATATCAAGGGTTGGCACTCTAACTGGTATACTAAGAATAACTACGCTGAAATTTTCCAACAGGATCTTGCGATCCGTAATTACATCGATACTGAGCTCGCTCAGGCCGCTATCGCTAAAACTGAGATCACGCGAACAGCTGATCAGGTTAAAGTGACTGTTTACTCAGCCAAGCCAGGGATCGCGATTGGTAAAAAAGGCACAGGAATCGAAAAGATTCGTAATGACCTTAAAAAAATTACCAACTGCCCTTTGTTTTTCAACATCGCTGAAGTAAAGCGTCCTGATTCAGAAGCAAAGCTCATCGCTGAAAACATCGCCCAGCAGCTCGAAAAACGAGTCGCTTTCCGTCGCGCGATGAAAAAAGTGATGACCTCAGCTTTCCGTTCTGGAGTGAAGGGAATCAAGATTAAGTGTGCTGGTCGACTCGGCGGAGCTGAGATCGCTCGTACTGAAGGTTATGCTGAGAAGAAAGTCCCTCTTCACACCCTTCGTGCGGACATCGACTACAACACGGCTCAAGCTAAAACCACTTACGGAATCATCGGGGTGAAGGTTTGGGTTTATAAAGGTGAAATTTACAAATAATTTCAATTGCTTAGAGGTATTATATGTTAAGTCCTAAACGCGTAAAACACAGAAAGATGCAGAAAGGTCGTATGACCGGTGCTGCTCACACTGGTAACACCCTGACTTTCGGTGAGTTCGGTCTTCAGGCCACTTCATGTGGGTTTATCACTAACCGTCAGATCGAAGCTGCTCGTATCGCCATTTCTCGTGAAACTAAACGAGGCGGGAATATGTGGATCAAGATCTTCCCGGATAAGTCTCTTTCTAAGAAGCCTGCGGAAGTCCGTATGGGTAAAGGGAAAGGGTCTCCGGAGGAGTGGGTTGCCGTGGTTAAGCCAGGTCGAATTCTCTTTGAAATCGGGGGAGTAGACAAGGCAACTGCAGACGCAGCTCTTCGTCTTGCGAAGTACAAGCTTCCAGTAAGAACTAAGATCGTTAATAAAACAGATATGGATGCTGCTGCTCAGGCTTCTGGCCAAAAGACGGAGGCTCTTCATAAGACGAATGCTCCAAAGGTCAAAGCTAAGGATGCTGAAGCTTCTGCTGAGACGAAGTAAAGTAAAACTAGATAATCAGAGGTAGTTATGTTAAAAACCAGCGACATTTCCAAACTTAGCGAAAAAGAAATTACTGAGAAAGTAGCTTCTCTTAAGACTGAACTTTTTAATAACAAGTTCACGAAGTTCACAACCGGCTCTGATAAGCCGCATGTTGTGAAAAATCTTAAGAAAGATATTGCTCGTCTCCTTACTTTCAAGAACGCCAAGAAAAATTAATAGGTGATTTATGAGTGAAACAGCAAATAAGACAAAAAGAACACTGACCGGTGAAGTAGTAAGCGACAAAACATCGAAAACTATCGTTGTTAAAGTCGAAAGAAGAACTATGCACCCGAAGTACCACAAATTCGTAACGACTTCTAAGAAGTACCACGCCCATGATGAAAAAGGGCAGGCGAAACTCGGAAACATCGTCACCATCGTTGAGTCGAAGCCATACTCTCGCTTGAAGAGATTTGAGCTTTCTTCAATCGTAAAGTAAGCGGAGAAATATATGATTCAGCAGCAAACAATTCTAGACGTAGCTGATAACTCAGGTGCCAAGACCGTTCAGTGTATTAAAGTTCTTGGTGGTTCTAAGCACATGAGCGCAAATGTAGGCGACGTTATCGTTGTAGCCGTTCAGCAGGCCATCCCAGGCGGTAAAGTGAAGAAAGGTGACGTGAAAAAAGCCGTTATCGTTCGTACCGTTTATCCAGTTCGCAGAGAAGATGGTTCTTATATTAATTTTGATACAAACAGCGTGGTCATTATCGCAGCAAATAATGAACCAGTAGGTACACGTATTTTCGGGCCCGTCGCAAGAGAGCTGAGAAACAAAAGTTTCTCGAAAATCTGCTCCCTCGCGCACGAAGTGCTCTAATCAGCGTGTAAAGGAAGGAAAAATGCAAAAGCTGAAAGTGAACGACACCGTTCAAATCCTCGCCGGGAAAGACAAAGGCAAACAGGGCAAGATCAAGGCCATCAACTTCAAGACGAATCGAGTAGTCGTTGAAGGTGTAAACATGGTTAAGAAAGCAATGAAGCCAAACCAGATGAATCAGCAAGGTGGAATTGTTGATATGGAAAAAGCCGTCCATATCTCTAACGTGGCACCATTGGATCCTAAGTCAGGGAAGCCAACTCGGGTTGCTATGAAGAAAGTTGATGGCAAAAACGTAAGAGTTGCTGCCAAAAGCAAACAAGAAATTAAGTAATTCGAGGTAAGAATATATGGCACGTTTAAAAGCTCTGTATGAATCAGAGGTAAAAAAGAAGATGCAAGATAAGTTCAAGTACGGGAACGTTCAACAGATCCCGAAGCTTGAAAAGATCATTGTAAACTGTGTAACTCGTGACGCCGTTTCTAACGGTAAAATGGTTGAAAGCATCGTTGCTGACCTCGCCGCCATCACTGGTCAGAAGCCAGTTGTTGCCCGCGCGAAGAAGTCCATCGCGTCTTTCAAACTCCGTGAAGGTCAGGCCCTCGGAGCTTTCTGTACTCTTCGTGGAGAACAGATGTACGAGTTCCTCGATCGATTGATTAACTTCTCTCTCCCTCGCGTAAAAGACTTTCGTGGTCTTTCACCAAAGGGTTTCGATGGAAAAGGTAACTACACCATGGGGCTCAAAGAGCAGATCATCTTCCCAGAAATTGACTACGATAAGATCGATAAGGTCCGTGGTATGGGGATTTCATTTGTTACTACTGCCACAAACAACGAAGAAGGCCGCGAACTTTTGAGAGAGTTCGGAATGCCTTTCAGAGAGAAATAAGAGGAGTCACATGGCACGTTTAAGCACAATCGTAAAAAATAAAAAAAGAGAAAAGCTCGCCAAGCGTTACGCTCCAAAGGCTGCTGAACTCAGAAAAAAAGCAATCGATCCGAAACTCTCTGATGAAGAAAGAGACGCTGCTCGCGCGAAACTTCAGAAGATTCCACGGAACGCTAACATGAACCGCGTCCGCAATCGCTGCGAACTCACTGGCCGCCCTCGTGGTGTTTATCGTGATTTCAAACTTTGCCGAAACAAGTTCAGAGAACTCGCTAACAATGGTCTCATCCCAGGTGTGACCAAGGCCAGCTGGTAAGAGGTACCAACTTATGATGACAGATCCTATCGCAGACATGCTTACTCGTATTCGTAACGCTAACAAAGCCGGCCTGGACAAAGTCGATATTCCTGCCAGCAAAATGAAAGCGAACATCTGCCGCGTGCTTAAAGAAGAAGGCTACATTAAGTCCTTTAAGCTCGCCGCAAAGTCGCCATCTGAAATCAGCATCCGTGTTGGTATCAAAGAAGGCGCAATCGTCGGTCTTAAGAGAGTTTCCACTCCTGGTCTCCGAGTTTATAAAGGCTACCGTGAAATGCCGCGAGTTCTATCCGGACTTGGTGTTTCCGTTGTTTCCACTTCTGCAGGAATCATCTCTTCCCGCAAAGCAGCCTCAATGAAACTTGGTGGCGAAATTATTTGTAACGTTTGGTAATTGGAGCAACTTATGTCACGTATTGGAAAAGCGCCGGTAGGCATTCCAGATAAAGTAGAAGTAAAGATCAACGGAGCACACGTTGAAGTAAAAGGTCCAAAAGGCCAGCTTTCTTATACTTTCCGTCCGGAAGTAAAAATTGAAAAACAAGATAAAGCCATCCAGGTAACTCCTGCGGATGAGTCTACTGCAGCTCGCGCTCAGTGGGGCCTCACTCGAACCCTCATCAATAACATGGTGACGGGAGTAACAACTGGCTTTACGAAGTCCCTCGAGTTTAACGGAGTTGGATACAAGGCCGCTGTTTCAGGATCAACCCTGACTCTTAACCTTGGATACTCTCACCCTATCGACTACAAACTCCCACAGGGTGTTGAGGCGAAGGTTAACAAGAACGTGATTGAATTCTCCGGCGCTGATAAAGAGCTCGTTGGATTCGTCGCTGCCAAAGTCCGGTCCTTCAGAGAGCCTGAGCCTTATAAAGGTAAAGGTCTGAAGTACACTGATGAAACAATCATCAGAAAAGCCGGTAAGACTGGCGCTAAGAAATAATAGGTGAATTTATGATGCGTAAGAATCCTTCAAAAATTAAAAATGAATCCAAGGCTAAGGAATACCGCCGTAAGCTTTCGATCCGTAAGAAGATCGTTGGCTCCTCTGAGGCTCCTCGCCTAGCTGTATCTAAATCGAACAAGCACCTTCGGGTCCAGGCTATCGATGACTCAGCTTCTAAAACTCTTTTCTCTGTACAAACTTACGGGAAAGGAAAAGTTGCTGATTCTTGTAACGCCGAAGGCGCGAAGAAAGTTGGTGCGGCCGTTGCTTCTTCACTCAAGTCGAAGAACCTCAGCAAAGCCGTTTTCGACAGAAGCGGAAAGCAGTACACAGGAGTTATCAAAGCTCTTGCAGCTGCGATTCGTGAAAACGGTATCCAAATTTAATAGGGGAAGATATGAGCGAAGAAAATAAAACAGAAAATACAGAAACTGGAGCTGAAGCCTCTGCGAAACCAGAAGGCCGAGGCAGAAGACAACAGCGTCCTCCACGTCAGGATAAGAAACCAGCTCAGGACGGACTCAATCCGGACCTCGAAGAAAGAGTTGTTGCCGTTAACCGCGTTGCTAAAGTTGTGAAGGGTGGTCGACGCTTCTCTTTCGCTGCTCTCATCGTTGTTGGCGATAAGAACGGAAAAGTTGGTTACGGACTTGGTAAAGCAAAAGAAGTTCCAGATGCTATCCGTAAGGCTGGTATGAAAGCTTCTAAGAAAATGATCAAAGTATCTATCGAGAACGGAACAATCCCTCACGAAGTTCTTGGTCTTTTCGGAGCTGGTGAAGTTCTTCTTAAGCCTGCCGGAGATGGTACAGGGATTAAGGCAGCTGGTGCTTGCCGTTCAATCCTCGAGCTCGCTGGCGTTAAGAACGTTCTTACGAAATCAGTTCGCGGATCGAATCCACACAATATCGTTAAAGCAACATTCGATGCTCTTAAGAACCTCCGTTCTTTAGAAGAAGTTGCAAACGCACGTGGTGTTAGTAACAAAGGTCTCCGTATGAAAGCGAAGACTAAAGCTCCTGCAGCTAAGGCATAAGGTTTTTTATGAGCAAGCAAATTACTGTAAAACTTAAAAGAAGTGTTATCGGTTGTACTGACAAGCAGAAGGCCACTATCCGCGGTCTCGGTCTTCGCAGAATCAACCACACCAAAACTTTAGAAAACACTCCAGCTGTTCGTGGGATGATCAAGTCCATGATTCAGTGGCTTGAGATCAGCAAATAATTAGAGGTTTGATATGTTAACTTTAAAAACTTTAAAAAGCCCAAAGGGCGCCCACAAGAACATCAAGCGAATCGGTCGCGGACAGGGTTCTGGTCAGGGTACTCAGGCCGGTAAAGGTCACAAAGGTCAGAAGGCACGAAGCGGTGGCGGTATTCGCATCGGTTTCGAAGGTGGTCAGATGCCACTTTACAGACGTCTTCCGAAGCTTGGGTTTACTAACGCAGCATTTAAAACTGAATACGCCATCGTTAATCTCGAAAACTTAGCTACTAAGTTCGAAAACGAAGTCGTTTCTCGTGAGTCTCTCATCGATAAAGGTCTCCTGAGCGGTATTAATAAGTCCCTTCCGATCAAAATTCTCGCGAAAGGTGACTTTAATAAGGCTCTTTCCTTCAAAGGCATTGAAAAGTTTTCTGCAAAAGCTTTAGAATTAATCAAAAAAGCTGGCGGAAAAGTTGAGAATGCTTAATTTTTAAGAAGGATCAGGGATGTCATCGAATGTATCTAAGCTCGAAGAGTTAAAAAAGCGCGTATTCTTCACCATTCTGATGTTAGGCGTATACCGGGTTGCTACCCAGGTTCCCACACCGGGAGTCGACGGAGCGGCCCTTTCGTCTTTCTTCGATGGAATGAAGGGCGGTATCTTTAGTGTGTTCAACACCTTCTCTGGTGGAGCACTTGAAAGATTCTCCGTTCTCGCACTCGGGATCATGCCGTACATCACGTCATCGATCATCTTTAGCTTACTTTCTTACTCGATTCCTACTCTTGCTGAGCTTCAGAAAGAGCCGGATGGTCATAAGAAAATTCAGCAATACACCCGCTACGCAACTGTCCTTCTCTGTATGTTTCAGGGTTACGGGCTTGCCGTTGGTCTAGAGAATATCCAGAGTCCAAATGGGCTTCCAGTAGTTCTTGACCCAGGCATGGGCTTCCGTCTCTTAACGATCATCACTCTCACTGCCGGTACCATGTTTGTTATGTGGCTTGGTGAGCAGATCACTGAAAGAGGAATCGGAAACGGTATCTCTCTTATTATCTTCGCAGGTATTGCAGCTGGTATCCCTGGTGGTATCCGTGACACTTTCAATCTTCTTCAGAACGGAGAGATGAGCCCGGTGAATCTTGTGATCGTCGGTGTGATCATGCTCGCTTCTTTCTACTTCATCATCTACGTTGAGCGCGCCTTCCGAAAGGTTCCGGTTCAATACGCTAAGCGTGTCGTGAATAACCGTGTCTTCGGTGGCCAGTCTTCTCACCTTCCAATCAAGGTGAACATTTCCGGAGTTATGCCTCCGATCTTCGCTTCCGCTCTTCTTGGCTTTCCGACGACTATCGCTCAGTTTATCCCTGAGGGATCTCCGGTGAAAGCTTACTTCACGGATGTGACGAATCTCTTCTACCCAGGAAAGATGCTCTACAACGTTGTCTTCGTAGCTCTCATTGTTTTCTTCGCCTACTTCTACTCAACCATTCAGTTCAAAACGGATGATGTTTCTGAGTCTCTGAAGAAGAACGGTGGATTCATTCCAGGGATCCGTCCAGGTGAGCAAACTGCCGACTTTTTAAACCAAGTTATTAACCGTCTGACACTTGTGGGTGCGATCTACGTTGCCCTTATTTGTTTGATGCCTGCTATTCTCTTTAACTACGCAAAAGTTCCTTTCTACTTCGGGGGAACGTCGCTTCTTATCCTCGTGGGTGTGGCCATCGATACTATGGCCCAAGCTGAGAGTTTCATGATCTCCCAGCGACTGGATTCTGCTTATAAAGTTAAAGGCAAATATTCAGGCGTGAAGAGGTTCTAAGAAATGACCCATTTGATCTTCATAGGGGCCCCTGGTTCCGGAAAAGGAACCCAGGCAGCACGTCTTGTCGCCGAAAAAGGGCTCAAGCACATCTCCACTGGAGACCTCCTTCGCTCAGAAATTGCCAAAGGCTCTGAGCTCGGGAAAGAAGTTAAGGCCGTGATGGATTCCGGCGCTCTTGTATCTGATAATCTTGTTATCCGCCTTCTTCAGGCCAATATTGACCTGCAGAAGTCCCAGTATATCTTTGACGGCTATCCGCGCAATATTGCACAGGCGGAAACCCTGGATAAGGAAGTACTTAAGGGATCGCCTTCTACCGCTGTCTTTTTTGACATCGATATGGAACGGCTTGTGGCCCGGTTAACGAATCGCAGGACTTGTAAGGACTGTGGTGCTATATATAATCTCATCTCAAAAACGCCTAAGATAACAGGTGTATGCGACAAGTGCGGTAGTACGAACCTCGTACAGAGAGCCGATGATAAGGAAGACGTGATTAAAAACCGTCTTCAGGTCTTTCAAGACGCTATCACTCCGGTGCTTAAGTACTACCAAGACCTGGGTCGTCTGATGAGAGTGGATGCTGAAAAAACAGAGGACGAGATCTTTAATCAGATTGCGTCCAAAATTTGACGTTTTAGAAATATAAATTTATATAAAGTCACTTACTTTTTTAGGAAGGGCATGGCGGAGTCTACTGACACAATTGAAGTGGAAGGGGAAGTTCTTGAACTTTTACCGAACACGCGGTTCCGGGTTAAATTACCGAACGGACACGTAGTTTTAGCACACATTAGTGGGAAGATGAGAATGAATTTCATCAAAATTCTCCCTGGTGACAAAGTGATTATTGAGATTAGTAAATACGACCTCGACAAGGGTCGAATCATATTCAGAAGCAAGGGTTAAATATTATGAAAGTGAGATCTTCCGTTAAACCAATTTGTAAAGACTGTAAGGTAGTGAAGCGCCAGGGTGTTCTGCGCGTGATCTGCAAAGTAAATCCAAAACACAAGCAGAAGCAAGGATAGTAGGGGAAACATATGGCACGTTTATTAGGTGTAGACTTACCAAGAAACAAAAAAATGAGCATCGCTCTCCGTTCAATTTACGGAGTCGGTCCTAAGACAGCTAACGACGTTCTCGCTGCTGTTGGTATCGATGGAGACAAGAGCTCTAACGAAATCACAGAGGAAGAAGTTCAGCAGATTCGTGCTGCTCTTGAGAATTACAACGTTGAAGGTGACCTTCGTCGTGAGATCGCTCTGAATATCAAGCGTCTCAAGGATCTTGGTTGCTACCGTGGTATCCGCCACAGAAAAGGTCTCCCAGTAAACGGTCAGCGT
>CAZPFM010000027.1:0-11217 GCA_964585845.1 uncultured Bacteriovorax sp. | reverse complement strand
AGAAGAGGAGTCTTTGTCGGTGAGACGGCGACGATGATCACGACTTCGTCAAAAATCTTGAGTGCTCGCTGAACGATATCGAGGTGCCCATTGGTAAAGGGATCGAATGTTCCGGCGTAGAGGGCACTTTTCTTTTCCACTCTTCACATCCTTTGTATGTCCACCCATTTTATACCAGTTTGCCAACGAGGACAAAGTGGTCACCATGCTCCACGGTCTTAATAACCGAATGGATCGCTCCAGTGAGTTCGTCCAGCGACAGGCCGATCTTATGATCGGACTCGATCCAGACTTCTCCGGCGTAGCCCTTATCCCGGAGTTCTTTCAAGAGGTCACGGTAAAGATCATGGTCTCGATACGGAGGGTCGATGTAGAGAATGCTCTCAGATCCAAGACCTGTGAATCCGAATTCACGGAGCATCCACTTTCTTGCATCGAGATGGGTCAGATGGAAGAGATCCTTAGCAAAGGAAAACTTTTCCATGAGATCAGTCTGATTTTTTTTGAGTGTCTGGAAAGCTCCTCGGTCGGCATCATTTAAAATGATTTTATCCGCTCCACGAGAGAGGGCCTCAAAACCCATGGCCCCGGAACCCGCACAGATGTCAGCAAACTCCCAACCGGAGAGGTCCTGGCGCCAGTCAAATAATTTTCGCTTGAGCATGACCGATGTTGGTCTGAGATCAGTTTTGGGGGTGGCCAACGGAAAACCCCGGGCCAGCCCTCCGAGAATTTTTACAGACATTGAGGTTTAAGCAGCGCGCTTACCTTTGAGTGGAACTGAAAAGGTCATTCCCTCTTCGGTTTCGATGTGAAGTCCGGCCTCAGTCACCTGAAGGGAGACGCTCTTGCCACCGATTTCAAAATGAAGATCGATGTTCATATCACCCTGAACCTTAAAGCTCATTGCACTTTGGTGAGCACTTGCCGCAGGTTTATGATTCTCTTTACGAAGCGGAATGGCCTCAGATTCGGTCATCTCAGTCAGTTCTGCGAGAACCTTTTCCTCATGGGAATCCCCTTCTTCGAGGGCCTCGATCTCTGCCATGATGTCTGAGAGCTCTTGGTCATTAAAGCTTTTATCCATAATTTTCTCCAAGCCAAAAAATAATTGTTTAGCTTACAACTCACCTACTTTTCGGCAGCTTGGAATCCAACCTTTAGTGATAAATTCTGACCCCTCTTTTTCAATGACAAAAACGCTAAGATATTCCATAATGGCGCACCTTTAACATAATTAAATCAACTAGTTTGCATGTTGCAAATGGGCGGACTTTTGACGAGAAAATCCTTCTCCGCAGAAGATTGGTTCAAGACCGATCCGGAACTGCAGAGGATTCAGAAAAAAACCACCGAAGCACCGACTCCTGAAAGTCGGATGAAGGCCCGGTTTCCTACCTTCACACCTCCGAGTGCGAAGCAGGCCGCCGTGGAGGCCAATTGCGATCGCTTCTCACCTTTAAATTGCTTCACTCCTGGCTGGCGCGGAGACTCGCTTCTCTCCAAGGGAGTGGTGAAATTTCGTAATCTATTAAAGATCGTCAGAGATGATGTGCGAAACGAACTGCTTAAGTCTCAGGAATTTCCGAAGACGATTAAGCTTGGGATCTACAACGAGTTTCTCTCCTTCGTCGAAGGCAGGGGTCTTGTGTTGAACAAGATGGATGATCTTGGATCCTTCTGGCAGATGATTCATTCTGAAGAAGGCCATGAAGAAAAAATCCTTCAGGAATTCCTCGAACTCTACTGCGCCAGAGTCGCTGTCATCAACTTCTTAAAACTCAGGTTCATCGGGGCCCTGGTTAAGAAGGCCCAGCTTGAAATGAGTGATAAGGCCCTTCTCTACCCGACTTCTTTTTTAAACCAGGTCTTTAAAAAAGGAAGTCAGCTCGAGCTTAAGTCCCGCGCTTTTGAGAGCAATCTCTATAGCTGGTATAAGCCTCGAACGGAAATGAAAGTACCCATGAACGAGCTTCTGGGTCTAGGCAAGGAACTCACCGTTTCGGAGATCATTAAGAACGTTTCCTGCATGACGATGGGAGAAGAGGAAAATGTTTATTCTCACGCCCTCTCCCACGTAGGTGTAGGTCTTTTCCTGAATTCTCTTCAGATCAATTTTCCCATGTGGCTTGAGGCCCTGGAAGGAAGCATTCTTCCTAGTGGTGGTTTAGAGCAGCAGAAGATCATCAGCTGTAAATACTTTGGAGACTTTCTTGAGTCTCTCTCCCTCTCCCACTGGTTAGCTCAGGATAATAATAAAGATTTCCGCTGGGATGAAATGCTCTGCCCGGACTTCAAGGGTCTGGAGTTTACTTCCGGGACCTTTGCAAAGATCTGCAATGAGCTCCACTTTCTCACTTTCCTCGCTCACAAAGCGGAACATGAAAATGAGAAGACTGTGGATTACATCTGCAAGATTGCTGGTGGGCACTTCAGAAACCGCAAGGGCGGACAGGCAAAGTTTCAACTAAGCCTTGAAGATAATCCCTTCTATTCTTCAACCTACGATCGGGTGGTTTTAAATCTTTGCCTCTTTCCAAAGAATAATCCTCAGCACTATCTCATTCACCAGATCGCCGATCAGGCCAAGTACTTAAAGCAAGGGGGATATCTCTTTGTTCTTTCCTCGAAGAAGCTCTTCGTGCCTTCCCTCCGGGACAGACTCGACACAGTCCTCGAAGAATTTAAGACTGAAGCCATTTTTGATCTCGAAGATGTGAAGGGTAAGGGAGAACTTGGAAATTACATCTACGTCTTCCGTAAAAAAGCCACTCACCAGGATAGCGAAAAACAAATCTGCTCCTATTTCCGTATCAGTGCAGACCTTCAGAACTTTGCTCAGTTTGCCTCTGTCACCGAGCACCTTCGCTCCTTTTATCTTGCTAACCTCGGAGAATTTCCTCCCATGGCGCAACTTGAGTTCTCTGATTCATTCAGAGTCGAGTTTTATCAGGAGGCCATCTCTCACGGAATGTTGATTCACTCTGCAAGTGAGGATTCAACCCGCATCACTCATCCCGCTTACTTCCGTTCGCTCCTTCAGAATTGCGTGCCCCTTGAGAGCCTCTTTGATATCCGTGCCATTACAAGTGATGCAAATAGAGATTCACTTTCTTTGTCCTTAGATAAGGACTCCCGTTACTTTGTTCTCGTCGATTTCCGTGCCCGTGAGCCGGAGCTCTCCTTGCATCCCATGGATACGTACCGCTCGATCCTCGGTGACTATGGGCAAGCTCAGTGCTTTTACTTCGAACTCACGCCGAAGCTTCCGGGGCTTAACCCAAATATTCTCAGAAACTACTTCCTCACGGCCGTTGGTCGTCAGGTGGGTCATCTGACATTTTCTCAGGGACCACTCCGGGTGAAGAGTTCTCTTTTGAAATTCTTCGTTCCAAAGTTTCTCACTCAGACCGAGAGTTTCCCGGAGCACCTCTCTCAGGGCTTCCGGATTTTTGACCTTACTGAAGCAGAACTCATGGACTCAACACCAGAGAATCTCTTCAAGGCCTACAATCACATCGATCAGATCTCCCGGGATCTTTTCCCACGTTTTGCCTGTCAGATTCTGACCAAGTTCACGAACCTTGAAAGAACTCTTTCTTCTCTTCTGTGGAGAATGCAGGACGGAAGCCATGATCAGAAGATCTCCTTCCAGAATCCCCTGGTTCAAGCAAGCCTCGCTTCTCTTCCGACTCGCCCTCTCTACCCTGAGAATCAGGAAGTTTATATCGAGTTCGTTGAATCAACGAATCCGCAGGATCTGCATTTGCCTCTTTCTGAGTCAGAGATTATCGTCACTCATGAGGGTGACTTAAAACTCTACTCCCTTGAGCTCTTCTCGGGACAGCGGGTGATCGTCCGGCTTCATGCAGAGGAAGGCCTTATCCAGTTTGTTCATTTTCTTATTTCCCACGCCCAAGACGTTCCTATCTCGACCCTTTTAAAAGCAATCCACGTCCCTTCCCTGGTGGATCTTCAGAAGGTCCTCGAGCGCTCTGGAACCTTTAAAGATACATTCGAGACCCTTCTTCACCGGGTTCAAAAATCCATCACCGAAGCCTTTCGGCTTGAACTTGCACCAAAATCCAAGTCATGAAGATCGTCGTTCAAAGAGTCCAGCAGTCACAGGTCAGTGTCGATGATGAAGTCGTCGGAGACATTCAGAACGGACTCCTCCTCCTCGTTTGCTTCGAGCAGGGTGATAGTGATGAGACGCTCACTAAAGCCGTGGATAAGGTCTTAAAGCTCAGGATCTTTGATGATGAGAATGGAAAGATGAACCTGGATGTCGTTCAGGTCAAAGGACAAATTCTCTCTGTAAGTCAGTTCACCCTAAGCTGGGATGGTAGCGGTGGCCACAGACCATCTTTTGAAAAATCCATGCCTCCTCAGGAAGCGCGCTTAAAATACGCCCTTTTTAACCGGGAACTCAGGAACCGGGGACTCAATGTTCAGGAAGGAAAATTCGGAGCATTCATGAAGGTGTCACTGGTCAACGATGGACCAGTGACGTTTATTTTACAGTTCTAGTTAAGAAGTTCGCGAGCGAGATCTCTCTTCTTTCCTTTAAAGACAGAAACCAGATTCTTAGAATTCTTGGCCGATTTCTGGGCCCGTGGAAGAACCAGGCGGATATTCATGCCTGTGAGACGACCTTTGCGATTGGTTTTATTCTCAAGGTGCCAGTTAAGCCCATTCATCTGAATAAGCTCCCGGAGGATCACGAGATTGAGATCGATTCCTTCCGCTGCGGCAGAAGCATCCTGAGCAAAGGCGATTTCTGATGATTCAAAAGAAGCACCTTCGAGAAAGAAGCTAAGAATCGCTCGATCAGAGTGAATCTGATTGGTGATCATGATTTTCTTCTGATCTAATCGGGCCCCAAGAAACATATTCACTGAAGCGTTCATGATCTCTTCAAGACCTTCAAGTTCCATGGAAAGGTCAACGTCCCGGACATCGTTTACTTGAATATTTCCCGCGTGGATATTTTGAACAGTGACGAGGGCCTCTTTAAGTGAAACAGAAGGGCCTTCGGAAGCAGTCGGGATAATCTCCGTAGCCGCTTCAGCAGGGATCTTCTTCTCAATCGTTGGATGAGTTTTGTTTTCAAGAAGACCTTCATGATAGTCACGGAAGATCTGTGCAGTGACCGGCATATTCTGGGTTTCAAGAGCACGCTGAATAAGACCATCAATGATGGCACTCACCTGAGCATTCCCAGAACGCAGATAATTCAATGATTCGGCTTCGATCTCTTTTTGATTCTGGATTCGGTTAAATTCCTGAAGAGAAAGAGCACTCAGGGCCAGAACAAAAAGCAAAAGCCCAATTCCCATGAGGTATTCATCATTTTTCTGAAGGGCCTTGATTCTCTCGGTGACCGAATCGATCTCATCCACAAGATTCATTTTAAATTCTTCGATCTTGGAGAATCTCTGGGTGAGGTTTGAGTACTCAGGGGTATTCTGCTTTCCCGCGGTCAGTGGCGCATTGATCTTATTTACTTTCTCATGAAACCAGTGAGTCTCAGAGATGAGCTGATTTAAAGTCTGGTAGCCCTTTCCGACATTTTTCTTAAATGGGTTAATGCCCTTCACTGTCTCTTTCAGGCACTCATTGGAGAGGGCCATGAACCCCTGATGAAGATAAGGGGAATGAACATCTTTAATCATCATGGCCGTGAAAGTCTGGGAGACGCGGGAGAAGCAGGTGCCGAGCCCGGATTCCAAAACCTGAAGGCGATCGAATTGTCCCTGATTCATCTGATGATGCCAGAATCCCCCCAAGGTCATGAAGAGACCAAGAGCGGCAACGATGAAGATTTTGGAGGGAGAGAGGGCGAGAATTTTTTTCATGATAGGCAATTTCCTTATAGTCCTTTCAGTGACTTAAATCCGTTGTATTGTCTCTTCTTCAGAATAAATGAGTCAAGTTGTGAAAAAATACCTGACTATTAGGCTTCGCGTTGCCGGAGTCTTTTTATTCAGGGTAGTTATAATCTATGAGTCAAGAGACGCGCTCAATCCATCTCCAATTACGGGTGAATTTTCTCACCGTCCTGGGCCTTGTTGTGCTTCTTCACTCCCTTTTGATCTATCAGGAGCTCTCTTCCTTAAAGCTCTACTTCGCTTCAGAGACCAGTAAAAAGACCCCACTCAAGATCCGCTCCATCGAAACAAATAGCCTCCGCAAGGTCGGAACTAAGAGCGGTGATAAAAGGGTCAATGACTTTGCAAGCTTTCGAAAGTTTGCGCCTAAAAAAAATGATGACCGAGCTGAAAAGAAAGACCCAAGAAAACCTGAGGCCCTCTCCTTAAGTGATCTTTCACTGGCCCAGACTCAGAAGGTTGCTCCTTCTCAGCGACCGGGAACAAGACCACAGGTTGCCATGGAAAAACCCAAGGCCATCAGTGCTATCAGCCTGCGGGGAAAAGAGATTCAGGAGTTCATGAAGTCTTCTCCTACGAGTTCCGTATCCGGGGACCCTCGGGCGAGTAAACTTTCGGCCAGTGACATACTTGTTAACCTCGAAGTCCCGGAAGGAGTCGAGGCCGATGAGCTTAATAAGTATGAGCTCATGTTCTACGGTTTTCAGCGCCGAACCGCGATCAATTACATCAATGCCTTCTATAAGAATCTAGATAAGTTTCAGCGGGAGAATCCGCATCTGAATTTTCCCATGACCGATTCCAAACAGGTCATGACCGGAAGACTCACATACGATGAGAAAGGCAATATCAAACAGATTAAGATGATCCGCTGGTCAAACGAAGACCGTCTCCAGGGCTTTTTTGAAAATGTCTTAAAAGAAATGGATACTCTTCAGAATCCGCCACAGGCGCTGTGGAAGAAAACGGGTGAGTTCTCCATCTTCTTCAGCTTCATCATTAACGGCTAAGAAGCTCTTCCCAGGAATCTTTTAACTTATCCCAGATGCCTGTGCGCTCTCTTCGAAGAAGATTGAATATCGAAGTGCGGACCTCGTTTTCAAGGGATGTCTCTGTTTCACGACTCATAAGTCCCATCGGGATAAGAGACTTTAAAAGGTTCACTTCTTCTTCTTTAGTCCTGATGTCAGACTCAAATTCCGGGTGAGTGGCCACGAAGGCTTCAAACTCGGCGCGCTCTTCCGGAGAGAGAGAACCATCGAGGTAAGAGATGATTTGCTTTTTGAATGGGGCGTAATGAGATTGGGTCGTATTCATTAGACAGTCACTCCTTCATTGAGCTGAGAAACCATGAGGTAGCGACCATTGTGAAGCTTCTCGATCACTTCATAGCGTGGGATCTCGAGAATGTCCTGGATCTCATCAACAGAGAAATTGGCCTCAAAGCGAAGCTTCAGGGCAAGGCGAATCTTTGGTTCAAGAGCGTAGAAGCCTTCATAGCTTTCAGGCATCTGAAGCTGCATCTGCTCTTTTAACTGAAAGGAGCGACGGCTCCCGAGATCAGAAAGATTTTTTAAAATCATTTTGTAGTAACTTCTTCTCAGAAGCTGAACTTCCTTCTTATCTGTTGCCTTGAGCTCACGTCGAAGAAGTGAAGAAGACTCTTTAATCAAAAAACCGTTGATGGAATCGATCACGAGTTGCTCGGCCTGGAGGTCATCCGGCAGAAGCCCGTGGGCCATACTGTAGAGTTTTGGAATGAGGGGTTGGATCAGGGAGAAAAATTCAGATCTTTTCATAAATCCATTCTAGACCTCCGCAAAAGAGTTGGAAATGGTCGGAATTCTGTAAAAAACTAACTTCCCCTTATTGAGATTCCGGGCACTTAAAACTATCTGAGGACTCACTTATCAAGTTTTTTCAGAAGTTTCCGACAAGAACCATGAGTTGGACTTTGTGGGGAAGCCCGCAGATTAAAGGTATGACTATGAAACAGGTTTCAATTTTGCTGTTCTCTCTCTCATTACTCCTCGTGGGGTGCTCCGAGAGCTCGAAGAAAAGCAATAGCGGTGCTTACGTAAATCCCTACTGTGCCCAGAACCCATATGGCGTTGGATGTAACACCATGAACTGCTCTCAGTATCCCTGGATGACAGGATGCTCGGGGAATACAGGTGGATACAATACAGGCGGCTACTACACGGGCGGAACTTTCGGCGGCACGACTACCGGAACAACGACGGGCGGAAGCACCGGTGGATCCGGCGGTTACACTGGTATCCCTAGTGACAATAACTGGCAGTCGCTTTATCCGAATGGCATTCCTTCCGGATCCTGCTCTTCTCCGACAGGAGAAGGCTATGACCTTCGCGTGGGAACCATCACACTTGCTGGTGGAATGATGTACTCACCGGCCAATCCTTGGAATAGTCTCGGTGACTCAGCTTACACGAGTGTGAACTATACTCACAATAACTCCGACTATCTTGTGAGCACGAACTCAGCTAAGCAATTCTTTTCTACAGATGCTCGACTTAAGGTCCGCTTTAAAGTGCGACCGCAGCCAGCGGTTTCAAAGTCTCAGGGAACCTGGTGTCTGGGTCGCCAAACAGGCATGGCCTCTGATCCCTACGGTTACAAAAGTTTAAAATTTGCGGTTTCTCTCAAGCCTGTGAACCAGGACGGCTCTCTTAGCGCGAACTTTGTTTCTACGAAATACGTCTCCGCTGGAGTCAATAGCTGCTCAGGTGTTGCCGACTTCTCTGGCCTCTCTCAGAACTATCCTTACGGTGTAGTTGTCGTCGTTCACGACGTTCAGTCCGATCAGAGCTGCTGGTATGGCTCTAACTGTACCGCCTTTGGCGCTGTCCGAACGGCTTCGTGCTGGCAGATGGACATGCAGGTCTCTGTCGACGGTACAAAAGACATCAACTAAAAATTTAATCTAAAAGATCAATGAGCGTGTCTGCAAGATTCTTCTTGTGGGCATAGCTTACTTCTGTGAGAAGTCCCGGGCAGGTGATATTCACTTCAGTGATGGAATCGGCCAGGATATCAAAGGCAACCCAGTCCACTCCATGGGCCGCGAGCTCCCTTACGATCGCTTCACAACGCCCACGGGAGAGCTCAGAGAGTTCGTGGGCCGCAAAGCTAGCACCCTGAGCGATATTGGAGAGAAACTCCCCTTTCTTGGGGATTTTCATAATGGAGCCAAGCTCGCGCCCCTTAAAGTAGAGGCTTCTCACTTCTCCTGAAAGAACTTCTGTTTTAAACGGCTGAACGATCACTGGACCTGTGAGTTCAATGACCTTTTCCTTGAAGCGATTCTCCCACTCATCAAGGGCGAGCTTCTCTACACCTATTCCGGAGTAAAGATCCATGGGCTTAAGGATAAGATGCTCAGGCGCGGGATTAAGGGAGGCCACAAATTCCTGGGCGAGCCTGAGACTTGCACCTACATAACTCGGGAATGCCCCATCCTGCCTGTAGGCATAAAGCTTTTCGTTAAAGAGCATGATGCCCTTGGGATCATTCATCACCCGAATCCCCTGAGAAACCAGATGATCGAGCATCCAGAGAACCCGCAGGTAGCGTGAATCAAAAGGTGGGTCTAAACGCATGTGAAGAACATCGCTCTTTCCGAGTTCGAGGATCTTTACACCCGTAGTATGAAATTTTTCAAGATAGATTCCATCTTCTTTGAGAGAGCCCTCAAAGCTGTGAACTTTAAGTTTATGAACCTCTCCATTCTGGATGGCAAAATCACTTTCAAAGAGAACATAGACCTCGATTCCCTTCTTCTGCATCGCCAGGGCGAGCATGAGAGTCGAGTCTTTTTTTATATTCAGTTTTTCCAGAGGATCAATCAGCAGAAGGTGGCGCATGGGCCCTCGCTTTTAGGTAATCCATGAAGCTTTCTTCATGAGAGGATTGTTGAAATTTTTTATCTTCCTTCCGAAGCCAGGCGAGAAACTCCACAAGACTCATATTAAGAGATTGCTTTAAGCCCGTAAGAAAATCCTGCTCTTTTTCGTAGGTCAGGAAGGCGGCAAAGCTCGCCTGATTCCACTGGTTGCGAAACTCACAGTCCCTCCCCTTAAGCCCCAGGCTCTCGCAGGTCTTTTTCACTTCAGGGAGAAGAACGTCTGAGACAAAGCGGGCCGTGATCTCGTCTGCCTTTTTATCATCCAGAAAGACACCGAGCTTGTCGAATTCGCCCTGGAGAATGGAAATAAGTTCCACGATTCTGTCGGCGAGGATTTCTTTTTTCTCCACAGTCTTAAAGTACTCAATAAGCTGATTCTGGTCTTTGAAGTATTCTTTTAAGAGCTCTTTGCCGTAGAAATTGGCCAGGTTTTCGTTCAGGTCCACATTGTCTTTTACAAAGAAAATCGTGTGGAAGAGTTCATGAAAAACAAGCTCGGCCAATTCGATATCATTGTATTCAAAAAATGATGAGAGAATCCGGTCTTCAAGGTAACCGAGGGTTGAGTATGCAAAGACGGGTCTGATGAAGGTCACAAGATTTTCATCCCGCTGAAGCTTCTGGGCAAAATTCCTGGCCGAGGATTTCTTAAAAAATCCAATGTAGGGAAAACTTCCGACGAAGGGAAACTCGAACTCGTGGGCTTCGATCTTATTGTGGGGAGAAGCGATCACAAGATAGCTCACGGCTTCCGTATCGAGCATGGTGGTGCGGGTATAGATGCCCGTCTCTTTTTCAGAGAAATAATTATAGAAAAACTTTTTATATTCCTGGATCAGGAGAATCTTATGTTTGACGAGCTTTGGAACCGTTGGGTCATTTAAGATCTCCACATTGTTCCGATCCTTCAGCCACTGGATCTTAAACTGCTCCACTCCCTGCTCCGCGAGGTATCCAATGCGGGCACAGCCAGTGATGAGAAAAAAGAAAAGTATAAGGGTGAGTCGAAGCATCGCTTAAGTTTAAAGAGAAAAACTTCACTTTGAAAGTTTAATGTCGCTCGGTCTTGTTAAGACGTAGATTAATACAGAGCAGAGGATGAGGGTTACTCCGATTTTAATTTCCATTAAGATCTTTACGGAGTTCCAGATGATAAAAAGACTCAGGGAAATCATCAAGGTGCATAAAACCTTGGCCCTTGGGCGAACAACCCGGTGCTCCCCCCACTCCCGGATGGCAGGTCCTGCGAAAGGAAGATTCAAAAGCCAGGCATGAAAACGAGGAGAGGACTTAGAAAAAAGATAGGCCGATAGAATGAGAAAGGGTGTGGTCGGTATGATAGGAAGAAAGGCCCCGATGATCCCGAAGCCAAAGCTTAACCAACCAATAAGAAAAAGAATC
>CAZPFM010000026.1:0-11796 GCA_964585845.1 uncultured Bacteriovorax sp. | reverse complement strand
CGACAGCTTTTGTTTCTACCTCAGATCGTCGACTTAAGAAGAAAATCAAAATAGCGAAGGGTCTTCCTGCCATTCTACAGCTACGCGGAGTTACATACGAATGGCGTGAAGATGGTTCTATGGATATGGGAGTTATTGCCCAAGAAGTAGAGGAAGTCTTTCCTTGGGCCGTTGTGACCGATAAAGTTACTGGTTATAAAGCCGTGAAGTACAACGCCCTCATCGGACCCCTCATTGAAGCATCGAAGGAACTCGCTAAAGAGAACCAGGATCTTAAAAGGCGAGTCGCTTCTCTGGAAGCTGAAAACGAGGGTCTTAATAAGAAACTTGACTCCATCCTGAGGCGCCTCGAAGCCCTCGAGAAAAAGTAAGCCCAGGGATTTTGGAAATGAATATTAGGCTCACTTTCATTATCTTCCTGACTCTATTGTCTTATAAGAGTTGGTCGGCCTGTATGTCTCCTGTGGGGGCCGCCGGAGCTCTTCAGTGGATCTCCGCTGAGGGAAAAGTGAAATACTGTGATGGCTCTACCTGGATCGATACGACTGGTCCGGCCATGGGATCCTGTACCGGAAACACGGCCGGAACTATTCTTTACACAAGCGGAGATCTCCAATACTGTAACGGAACAACCTGGTTCAGTATGAAGGGAGAGTCTCTCGGAAGTTGCTCCGGCACTTCTGCTGGTACCATAGACTTTGACGCCGGAACAAGCCGTATGAGATTCTGTGATGGGACCAACTGGTATCACACCCAGGGAGTACAGATCGGCACATTTTCCATTGCGGGTGTCCAATCTGATAATGGTTCCGACACGGTCTCGGATGCAAATCTCAATCTTGATGTTAAGCCAAGAATTCTCTGGTCGAGTGCCGCGAATGCTTCATCCTACGATGTCACTATCTACGCTCTCGATGGAACAACTGTGGTCTGCCCAACGATCAATACGACAGCCGCTGCTTACTCATTTGCGAGTTGCTCTTTGACAGTTAATACCAGCTATCGAGCAAAAGTTGTCGCAAATGCAGGAACTTCTTCGCTTCCAGCGGCTAATAATTTTTTCGAGTTTTATGTCAACCGCGCTCCGACGCCGGCAAATGATGGTCCTTTCCTCGCGATGCACTCCGAGGGGATGATGAGCATAAATGTTCTGACAAATGACACAGATCCAGACGGTCATCCACTCACAATTTCCTCAGTCTCCGTTGGGTCTCGAGGCGTTAGCGGATTCTCCGGTGGTCAGGTTACCTTTGATCCGACGACGAATGCTAATGGAGTGGAGACAATTTCATATACCGTCAGCGATGGTAAGGGTGGATCCACAACTGGTTCCGTTACATTCTATGTCATGACAGCTCACACTTGGACAGGGAATGCCGGAACCAATGACTGGAATGCTCCCGGTAACTGGTGTGGTAGTCTCAACGGAAGCAGAACCTCATGCTTAGGGGCCGCATCCATCCCTGGTCCTTCGGATCGCGCGGTGATTGACGGAACTTGTACTTCCGGCTTCTGTGCTCCAGAGACAGATATTAATGTTACCGTAATGGGGATTAAGCTCGACGCAAACTCTCTTACACAGCTTCCAGGAAATACGATTACTGTGACCGGGACATCCACCAATGGTTCATGGGTTCAAAACGGCGGGATCTTCACAGGGTCGGAAGCAGCTATTACTCTCTCGCGGATCTATCTTAATGCCGGAACCTATACTAGCACCTCCGGTGTCCTGAAAATTGGCTACGATCTCGGGGGTTATGGTAGTGTTGTCGACGGAATCACCCTGGGATCCACGGCTCTTTTTAACCACAACAATGGGAAAGTCCATTACTCAGGTCTCTCACAAGGTAACTGTTCTCAACAGACTTCTGGGACCGCGAATCTTTCAGCGGATCTTAACCTTTACGATTTTGACCTCGAAGCTCGCCATATCACGGCCTGTGGAGAGAGTTTTGACATCGGAAGGTTTAACGTGGGCGGAATTGGTAGACTCATCGTGAATAACAAGTTCAATCATATTGATGGCGCCATCACTAATGGTACCATCTATGCCACAGGGAACGTAGAGTTCTTCTGCAGTTCCACTGGCATAAATTCTTCTTGTGCCCAAGATTATCTTATTGGAGTCAATACCAGCCCAGACATTGGTGTACTCGAATTTATCGGAACAAATAATCAGACTTACAAAGCTGATCCTGGGGCCAGGGCTCCCCATCTTAGAGTCAATAAGGACTTTGGTAGTTTGATACAGGCATCGGCCACGGATCTCACTTTGCGAAGGATCTTCATTGATAAGGGATCATTTACTGCTCCCTCAGGAATTCTCACCATAGGAGAGCAATCCACAAGTGCATCCAACGTCTTTACCCTCGCTGCCACGAATGCGAGTTTTGCTCACAATTTTGGCACCACCAGATTCGTGGGCTTTGCTAGTGCAAGTTCTTCGTCAATGAGACCCAGCACCATTGTGACAAACGGTGCAAACCTCGACTTCTGGAACCTCGAAGTAAAGGTTGAGGACACGAATTCTACCGGAGGAAGCGGTCAGGCGTTTCTATCTTTAAATGGGGATTCGATCCAAGTTCGAAATGAGCTCAAGGTTTTTGATGGCGGTTTCCACCGAGGGGTGGTTAAGGTTTACGGTGATACATACTTTTACTGTGACAGTCCGACCTCTCCTGTCCTATGTGCTTCCGGATCACTCAGCACTTTTTATCTGGAATACGTGGGGAGCGCCACTCAGACAATCTACGCCGATCCCGGGGCCGATCCCGTGGACTATCAGCCTTCGTTTACCAAGACGAACTCCACTGACATCGTAAGGCTTGCGACGAATGTGACAAAGTTCGGAGAAGCCGGTCAACGAGTTCGGATGAACAACGGGACCCTCGACCTCAATGGTTTTAATCTCCAGATAGACGGGGACTTCACTCTCTACAGTGGCGGTAACGTTAATTGTAATGGCGGTACGCTGACTGTGAATGGTGTTCTCAGTGGGACCCCGAACTGCCCGTAGAGGACATCAGCTCTGTCATAGCGGATAATGTGCTCGCTCTACTCAGCGACGATGAATCACTTCGCCTCGCCTAATCACCATTAATTCCCCGGCCTCCATGGGAACCCAGTTCGAATCATTCAGGGGCACACTCGCAAACATCGTGATCTCATGACCGTGTGAAGCCTTCGTGTCGCAGTGGATACTGTGATAAAAGAGACCGGGCCAGATGATCTTATCCTTGATCGGGTCATGCCGGTGGTGTCCATGGGCAAAGAGGGCGTCCCCATCGGAATAAAGGAAATTGGTGGGACCCAGCTCCCGCATCTTTTTGGCAAACTCATAAACGATCTTAATCCGATCCTCGAGTTCCGGGATTTTTCCCTTTGACCAAAGAGGCTTGATCATCTCCATGAGGTAGCAAAAAGAGCGCTCAGAATCAGTTTTGCCAACAGGTTTAAAAGTGCTTGAATTGAACTCTTCTTTGTCGTGAATCCCGGCGAGAGTGCCGTTGTGGGCGAAGGCGTGCATGCGACCAGCGAGTTCTCTAACAAAGGGATGAGTGTTGGAATAGGTCACTTCCCCCACAGTGGATTTCCGGATGTGGGCGATGATCTCGTGGCTCACGATATTTCGCTCTTTAATAAAGGGAACCCAGGGGGAGTCCTTGGCCTCACCAGCGTCTTTGATGAGCCGCACATCCTTACCTTCATAAAAGGCAATACCCCAGCCATCCCCGTGCATCTTCGGGGCTTCTCCGCGCTCAGCGAGAGTCGAAAGAGAGACGTTAATACTAGTAGGGTGATTGCTGGACATTCCCAGGAGTTCGCACATGCTCCTATACTCCCGGGTTTTGGCCCGGGAAGTAAAGGAGCACTCGCGTGCGTAAACATTTAGAGAGACTTAATCAATTCTCTGACGAAACGAATAAACAAGAGGCTTAAGTTCATGTTTCTCAAAGCGAACTCTTTGAGAGTGACTATTATCCCGGAGTCGGTGGATCTTCTGACTAAAGGAAAACTCCATCTTCGCCCAGGCGTCGATGCGATTGGAGAAATCGATTCCGGTGTCATTGGTCTTCAGGAACTTAACTTTGTGTACTTCAACTTCTGCGAGGCAAAGGGACTGAAAATCATTTTTCATGTGAACTCCTTTGGTGAAGACAGCGATTAGGATAGAGAAAAAAACGAGGGGGACAAAGTGCGGGGACCAGAGTGCGGGGACAGAAAAAGAACTGGTGATATCTTCTCACAGTACAGAAATATGTCCAACCCGGCAAGCTCGTTCAATGGACTAGTTTCACTGTCGAGAATTTTGACAGTCAAGATTCTGGACAGTGGAAGGAGTTTTTACACTCCTGAGGCATCCCAGATGAGTATTCCGATACACTTAGATCAAATACACCAAGGATTTTCGATGAAATATCTTATCAGCTTCGCCCTCGTTTCTTTTTCCCTGACAAGCTTGGCAGCTCCAGAATGCAGGCTCTCTGTCACCTACCTCGACCGGGCCCTGATCTCTGAATCGCAGAGAGAAGTAATAGAGTCGAAATTTTCAAAGCGGGGATTTGAGCTCATTTCCGAGCGAAACCTTTCTCCCGGAGACTTTATTCTGGACGGAGTGTTTCGCATGGAATCTCCCTCGATCGCTATGCTTGACTCCATTGAGAATAGTTCAGTCATCATGGGGCAGGGGAAAGTCTTGCGGATCGATGAAAGTGGCTCCATGAATCCTCTCAAACTCATCTCCTATGCCCTCCGGAAAACTCCCCAAAATGAGACCCGGGTGCTCAGCTCTCTTGCGGCCCGGATCCCGAAGTGCTCTCAACTTCTTAAAAAGGTCTCTCGATGAAACGAATCTCTCTCTCCCTTTTTCTTCTGTTTTCTTTTTCCGCTCTGGCCCAGACCAGTAGTCTTTATCGCAACCGGATCATCCAATCGGCGACAGACTACCGGGAAAAAGCGGACGCCTACTGCGAAGCCTATGCAACCCGGGAGTACGAGGCCCAGACCAAACTGCTCTACACCTATCGCGGGGCTTTCTTAAATGATTGTCTTAACACTTTCAAAATGACTCTCATGCAAAAGCACGAAAGGAGTCTTCTGAAGCGGATTAAATTTTTCGAAGAAGCCTATTCTCACCACCCCAAGGCCCAGCTGAAAAAAGACATTGCGGGATTAAAAGAAGGTCTTAAGGCCTACCGGGAAAAAAGAAGCTATGAAGCAAGCCGCTTTAAGAATTCTGTTTACTACCACCGCAGCCTCAAAGAGACTCCCGTCAATCTCCGCCGGCATATCTATCAGATAGGTCTGGAGTATTACGAACTCCGCTACGAGATGAGCGCAGAAGGCTCTCTCTAACTCGCGGCAAAATCAGGAATAAATTTGTCAGACTCTCATTCTCGATTTTAGAATGGGAGCATGAAAAATTTAATCCTCTCTTTTGTTTTCCTTTCTCTTTCTTTTACTGCTAAAGCCACTGGCCCGGAAATGCTGGCCTACGCTTCGGATACGGCGGCCTTCCCGGCCCCGATTCATTGCTATTTTTCAAATTCCAAGTTCAGCTTCTTTCAGGATGAACTCCTCGTTCCCTATACCTGCCTAGGTGGAAAGGACATTTACACCGAGATCTGGAAAGTGAGCCCCAAGGGAAGCTCTCTTATTTTTCGCTCCCGGGAAGGAAATCTCTTAAAGAGTGCTTATGTCTGGAACAAGGGCATCTACACGCTGGAATACAGCGAGTTTAATTCTATCTCTATCCACGAATATAAAAATGGAGTGAATAAGGAAATTAAGATCCCTACAAACCTGGCCTCTGGACACCTTCATGACCTCGCCCCCATGGGGAATTGTCTCTGGTTCCGTTACACAGATCATAATCAGGGAATCCATTCAGAGGGATGTTACCAGAATGGTAAATTTGAACTCGAAGAGAACGCCGCCGGTGTTTACTTTCACCACGCCCATGCCACAGAAAAATTTATGATTCAGAAGATGCAGACCCGTCAGGGAAGCTATCTCCAGATCCGCATGGCCCCGGATTACATCCCGCAAACCATCATGAAAGAATCCGGTCTGGATCCGGAGAGCAGGATTTCTCATATCAGGAATCTTATTGCTGTAAACGATTCTCTCTGGGGAGTCCTTCTTACGACTGATAAAGGTCTGGCCCTGGCCACTGGGACTGGGACTTCTTATGAAGTGAAGGATCTTTCCTCACAATTTAAAGACGCTGATTATTGGAATGGAGACATCAACTCCAAAGGCGAGTACGTCATGCGGGCGACAGACAAGTCTGGCAAAAAAGCGCTCTGGAAGGTCGGTAAAACCCGCTCACAGCTTCTCATTACTGACGGGGATAAGGTTAGCCGGGATGGCTATGATTTCACCTTAAACAAGAACCATCTCTTCATGGGGCCCCCAGCGATTGACTCGCAAGACCGTATCTACATCGGCGTGGGTCTGGACTTCTTCGATGAGAAGGCGATCGGACAAGGGATCCTCAAGCTTTAATGCTCTGATCCTTTAGCCTTCCTCAATTAAATCATCAGCTCCTGTTTTCTTAAGTCGATTCGTCTAGAATAGAGCTCCCTACAGGAGCGGTCTAAATGGATTTATCGCCTGCCTTCTACCTTATCATTCTTCATTTGCTTGGGATCGGACTGACAGTCTACGCGGCTTTTCAGGCCCGTACGCCTCAGGGTCTCATGGCCTGGGGACTGGCCCTGATCTTTTTTCCCTACCTGGGAATCCCGTTATTCCTACTTTTTGGTAAACGAAAGCTTGATGATTATGATGACATCGATGAAAAGTTAATCGGTGAGAGAAAGAAGATTGAAACCATGGTCTCTCCCTATAAGGTAGCGGATTTTCCAACTCCCATAGAGCGCTTCCTTGTTAATTCCGGTGCCGACTATGTGAGTGGGAATTCCATTTCTCTGCTTGTGAACGCCGATGAAACCTATGACAGGATGTTAAAGGAAATAGCTAAAGCAAAAAATTTCGTTTTCATCCAGACCTTCATTTTTCGCTCCGATAGCGCAGGCAAGAGATTCGTAGAGGCGCTGGTTAAAAAAGTCCAGGAAGGGGTGAAGGTTTATCTTCTTTACGAAAACCTGGGCTACGCCATGTCGAGAAAAGTTAAAAAAAGAATGGAAGACTCCGGAATTTGTCTCGGGGAATTCACTCCGGCCCGGTTTAACAAGCTCCAGTTTAATTTCCGCAATCACAGAAAGCTTGTCGCCATCGACGGGGATGTCTGCTTCCATGGTGGAGTGAATATAGGTGATGAGTATCTGGGTCTTAATCCGAGTATCGGTAAGTGGAGAGATACCAATGTGATGATCAAGGGTCCGGCAGTGAATCTCAGCTGTCTGCATTTCATCAAAGACTGGACCTATTCTCAAAAAAAATCCATCGATGTTGATTTCCCGGAGATCGAAAAAGAAGGGAACACCAATATCTTCATTCTCAATTCGGCCCCCATGGGGGATCGCTCAGAGGTTCTCCTTCAGCACCTGGAATTAATCAATAACGCCACCGAAAGACTTTGGATCTCAAATCCCTATCTTGTTCCTCCCCAGTCCATCGTTGACGCTCTCATGGTGGCAGCAATCAGGGGAGTGGATGTGCGGATCCTGGTACCTGAAAAAAGTGATAATCCCTTTGTCTCTCTAACGGCGGAACTCTATATCGATCGGCTTGTGAGAAACGGAGTGAAGGTCTTTAAGTACAATGAGGGCATGCTTCACAACAAAATCCTCCTGGCCGATGAATGCATGGCCCTGGTGGGGTCAGTGAATTTTGACTACCGAAGCATGTATATTAATTTTGAAAACGGCATCGCCACCTGTGATGAGACCTTCCTTAAAGACCTCGAACTTATGCTTCGGGAAGATTTTACTAAATCCACCGAGGTGGGAAAGCAATCCTTCCGGGAGATGAGTTTTATGAAAAGACTAGGGGCCCGATGCCTGAATGTGGCCTCCCCGGTTCTCTAAAATTTTTTTACATTCCTGATAGATAACTGAGATCACACATTCGCTGTCAAATAATTGTCAGTTTTCGTGCAAAAGTTTTCTTGCGTAAGGGTTAAACTTTGGGAAAACTCTTAGTACACACACCCTTTTCAGGAGGAACTATGGAAACAACGACAAAATCAACTCGTAAGCCAAACGCAGCGTTCATGAAGACAATGACTCCGTCGGCAGAACTCGCGGATGTCATCGGCGCTAATCCAATCGCACGAACTGAAGCCGTTAAGCAGATGTGGGATTATATCAAGGCAAATAACCTTCAGAACCCTGCTAACAAGAGAAACATCCTTGCGGATGCTAAGCTCAAGAAGGTCTTCGGAAAAGACGAAGTCACTATGTTCGAGCTCACCGGTATTCTCGGCAAGCACCTCAACTAAGACTCTTCCCCAAGGCGGTCTTCGGACCGCCTTTTTTTTTTAGTTCTGATTCTTTTTTAACTCTTCATTTAATTTTTTCAAGCTCTCGCGCCAATTCTTCGGTGCTTTCGATTCACCTTGAGGAGAGACCTCTTTTTCTTTGGCAGGATTCTGGTCTTGAATGAGAGGACTTAAGACAGAGGTCGAAGAGATCTCTGAAATTGAAAGGAGGGGAAGAAAAGGTTTAAATTCTTTTTCTTCGTTCAGGGTGGTTGCCTTAAGTTCGGAGAGTCTCTCCTGACCCAATGAACCCAATTCTTTTCCGGTTTTACCCTCACTATTTCCCATCACAACAACATGCTCTCCAGGCTTCAGGGTGGTCAGTTTGGATTCACTGAAGTGAAGCAGGGCCTTGCCTTCAAGAAGGGCAAACTCGGAGATTTCAAGATTTTTCAATTTCTGATGGTTCACCAGGATCTGGGTTCCCCGGATCCCCATGGTGGAGTACTTAGTTTTAAAGTTGATACTGCCGGCCTTAAGCTTTTGGGGGACATTGCCACGAAGCTGTCCCTTAATGAGCTCGTATTCACAGGTCCTGTTTTCCTTATCCTTGAAAGAAAATTTTTTAAACAGGATTTCTCCCTCTGGCCCTAGTGAAACGATAGACTCATCCACCATCATCATTTTTGCCTTGGAGTCTTTACCGGTCACGAGGGCATTGCCTTCAAAGAAGCGCTCGCCTGAATAGACTTCAATAAGCTTTCCCTGGGCCCGCTTAAAGACCTTACCCTGGGCAAGGCGAAGCTGGCCTATGAAGCTCGGAACGGCTTTTCCGGTTTCTTTATCGAGGGTGTAGTCCTGGGCAAATGAGGGCAGGGTGAGAATGGTGAGGGCAAGAATGAATGTTTTCATGCCCTCAAGTATATCATGAGGTGATTTATTCCTGATAAAAAGCGATGTATCTTTTCATCACGTGGATGGGATAGTCCTTAGGACGCACATTCTTTGAAAGGGCCCGTCGGACGTTGGCCGCTCCCATATTGTAGGCCGCGATGTAGAGCTGTCCCTGTCTTGCGAATTTTTCCCGAAGGTAGGCAATGTAGGCAGTTCCAATGGTGATATTTTTCATAGGATTATTGAGTGACAATTTTCCCTGCCACTTGATCTTGAATTTTTTAGCGATCCAGGCCCCTGTTGAGGGACGGATCTGCATAAGACCAACTTCACCAACAGGTCCAACTGCATCCGGATTAAAACTTGATTCGCCGGCAATCACGGCCATAACAAAATAAGGATCAAGGTGATGCTTCTTAGCTTCTGTCACAATGGTGTTGGTGATAGATCCCGCAAGAGACTTATATTTTTTTGGCAGTCTCTGTCTTACCGTCGCACGGATTTTTGCTTTGATATCCTTAATAGCAGCAATTTTTCGCACTAACTTTCGTTTACCCAAAAGCTCCCGGGCATGACGGACACGAATGTCTGCAGGTGCAGAGCTCGCGATCTGCCTTGATGCAGGAGTGCTGGAAAAGGCCATGGATGACTGGATCATCATGATCATCAAAAATGCAGTTTTCATAAATTCCCCTATGCCTGACTAAGGAGCAAGGTTAATGCCAGCATAGAGGGTTCAAGTTACTGAAATAGTGTCTGGTAAAGGAGTGATTCCTAGACAGTGACTGGTTCTTAGTCGACGATTTCTAGGATTTCAAAGTGTTAAAAAGGCCTATGGATATCAATGATTTAAGCGGTGTTTGGAGGAATGGTGGAGGTCCTCGAAGACCACGATTAGACCGAGGATGGCGATAATGGCCCAGAAAAGCCCGAAGGTGATGAGGAAATAGAATCCCAGATCACTTCCAAAACTAAACACATTTCCAGAGATCATATTCATCCTCCCTGTTCAGAGAATAATAAAACTCATGACTCCGTATTGCATTTTAAGACTCTCTTAAGAATGACATGGCCCCACTTTGTGCCTTAAAACGGCGTGCTATTCTCTACCCATGAAATTCGGTCTAGAAAGCGAAAAATTTATCTTTGATCTCCGTGGCAAAAAACCTTCCGATGGTGTCTACCACTTCATCGACGCTCTTTATGAGTCTCTTCCCGAAGAGAGTCAGGAGAGGCAGGTCACCAATGAGTTCGTTCTCAACATGCTTGAAATTGTCTCTAAGCCTTCCACCTCACCAAGACGAATCCTGAAGGATTATCTTCTTCACTACCTTCTGATCACGGGCATTGCCCGAAGAGAAGGAGTAGCGATCGTTCCCCTGGCGAGTCTTCCCATGGATTTTATCCCCCACATGATTCCGAAATGGGCCTACCTGGTTCAGAACTGCATCTTGAGTGGCAAAAGACAGGGATCGTGGGAGATGCAACAGGACTCGCCTCTAAGAGGCGGAGGAAACTGCTGCGGGATTCATATCCATGCTGAAGTTCAGACTCCCCGGGAATATCTTTTCTCGGGAAGGGAGCTCATGGATAAGTTTAACTTAGGTCTCATGCTCACCCCGATGATCGCCTTTTCAAGTTCCCCTTATTTTTTTGGAGAACACCAGGCCCATTCCATGCGGGGAAAAAAGTACTTTAACGAAATCTACCGCAACTTCCCTCTGACCGGGGGACTCGCCCCAGTGATGAAGTCTTCCACTGATGTCCTCCTTTATTTTAAGCAGGGGACAGAAGAGTGGGTGAAAAAAGGAATGGAAGTTGGTTTCACTCATCGTGAGATGATGAAGCATACCTCAGAGAAGGGTGCTAACTGGAGTCCGCTTCGTTGGAATAAGAAATGGAATACCATTGAACTTCGGTGTATCGAATCCGATCGTATTGACCTGGATGCCGCCAAATTCATCTGGGTTTATGGCTGTATGAAGCGCTTAGATATTTTCGGTGAGAATCTTCGCTGTGAAGTCATGGATGAAAAAAGATCTCTCGAAGAGCTTGTGGCCCAGGCCTTCGAGGTTCAAGACGGTGCCGTTAAAATTCTGCCTTCCTGGGCGATTAGGGAAGTCTTCGAGCGAGCGATCCTCTTTGGACTCGAGGATGCCATTGTCTCCCAGTATCTCCAGGGACTGGGGGAGTTTGCTCTTCAGGGGATTGAAGAGAATTATTTCTGGCTCTACCATATCCTTCAGGATCGACTCGAGATCCGGGAGACGACCAGCACTCATCTTTTAAGAACCTTTGGAGATGAAGTGACAAAGGAAAACTCTCTCAGGATAGTGGACTTTGCCATCGAATCCGAAAGAGCGATCCTGGATAAATTTCTTCACCATTACCCGGACATCACGGATGTTCTGGGTCGCGTGGAGTCCCACCACTGGCAATAAAAAAGGGCCGCACAAGGCGACCCTTTCTTTATTCGATTTAATCTTAAAGATTAGAGATTCACACCGAAAAGTTCC
>CAZPFM010000025.1:0-11858 GCA_964585845.1 uncultured Bacteriovorax sp. | reverse complement strand
TGGTCCCGATTAGGGTTTACATACACATCCTCTGTGTGATCAAAAAATCCATTGTGGGATATGCGTACCTTCTTGTGCCCTGGGTGAACATGAATCTTACCCTGGTAAGCACTCACCTCCTTACCATTAATTTCGATACGCGCCCCATGGGGCTGGACTTCATAGTAAAGAGTACTCATCTTCGGCTCTAGCTCAACCGAGCGATTCATCCGCTCTGGATAGTGGGAGATGATCTCAAGCTCCTGGGTCAGATAATCAGGATGACTGAACTTAAACTTATAGCTCTTCCCGACGGGTAGCTTAAAAGATTGGGTGTCCATCCTCTTTCCATTGAGTTCAATCACAGCGTCTGAGGGGTGAACCGCGAGGTCCAGCTTCGTATGGAGCTGGTCGAGGATGATCTTTTCCTCCCGTCCCTGAGCAATGAGATTAATCTCTCGGCTAACGGCCATGTGCCCCGGAGCACTTACCACCATCTGATAGCGTCCACGAGGAAGGTAAAATAGGGCATTACCTTGGCCTTGAAGGGAATAGCGCTGGTCGAGATGAGTGAAAGTAATAAGAGCACCTGCTGGACTCGTTTTAACTTTGATATCAATTTTCGAAGCATGGTTATCTCCATATTTGTTAAGGTCCTCTTCTCCCGGATGGGCGAGGTGATTTTCGATGGACTCTGCTAAAGTCTTGCGGTCAACTCGGACTTGTACATAGAGACGCTTGCCTGTCTCAAGATCCTTTTCATAGGTTTTATTCATGGTGACCCCTTTTATGAACAAGGGAGCGGAGCTTTGCTTAGTGATCACCTGAAAGGATTCATTATTGAGCTCTTCCACTGCACTCTCTGAGACCTGGATACTCATCCCGAAATGCTCCCGGATGAGTTCACTCATGGCCTTCCCGAAGGCTTCTTCCTGAAGGGAGGTGAATTTCCCCTCCCCCTCAGAAGTACCGACATAGTAGTAATAGGTATCATCTTCAGTGCGAGGGAGTGTCCACCACTCCCCCGCCGCCGAGACTGACCATGATGCAAAAAGTGTGAGTATAATGAGTTTCATTCTTACTGCCCCTGAAACTGCTTAATTTCACTTTCAAAATGTCCAAGGACCTGCTTTTTAACTTCCGGATCAATGCGATTTTTCTCTAATGATTCCCGAATCATCTTCTTTAACTTCGCTTCCGGAATTTCGCCCAATGAGTAGACCCTAAGACGGAAAATTTCCTCTCCATCAGAGTCAATGGTCTGAACCTTTTCCCAGTAGCGGTTTGTGATGCGAAGGTCCCGGATAGAATTCTTAGAAACTTCCGAGCTATAGAAGCGGGTCAGGTTTCCGTCGTCACTTACCCCTTCTTCAAGATTCTGCATGATGCTGGAGAACTGGTTTTGAATCATCTTGGACAATTCAGTCCGGGAAGCATTGTCAGAGAGGCGATATCCAGCAGAGACCTTGGCATCCACCGGCAGCTCCTGAAATCCCAAGATGTAGAGCTTGCCATCTTTTACTGTGACGGCCTTTTCCTGGGTCGCCCAGTCCGGTCTGGAAATTCCATCCATTGAGGCAATCTTTCTTTCAGAGAGAGACGAGCATGAGGCAAGAGTCAGGGTGAAGGTCAGGACTAAGAGAGCATTTAATTTTTTTTGCTTTCGCATGGTTCCTCCAAAATGTAAGGGATCATTCCCTCACACATTGGATTCTCATCCCACCAGGTCTCAGATACTGAGACCCCTTCGGAATAAGCTGAAATCACGAAGGAGACCCCATGAACATAAATAAAACTGTCCTGAAGATTCGCCAGAATTGGATTAATAAACTTAACCGATCCGATGCCGAGTATTTCATCGATCCTGGAACAATGAAGGATATGGCCCTGTACCGTACATTGCTTCACATACGTGGTAGAGGTTTTGATTCTGAAAACGAACTTGCCCTACACCTTTGTCGATATCTACAGATCCTGATGGTAATGGCAGGCGTATCTGGAGATAAGAGAGATGAGGTCCAGTTTAAAAATTTCCTCCATGTCCCTTTCCACTGCGAAGATATCACCCGCTTTAACAGCTACAGACCTGAGCTTGATACAGAGGGAATATCGCTTGAGAAAATTAAGTCCTATCCCCTCCCTGAGTTTTGGGAGTCAGGTGCAAAAGAAACGGAAAAGATCCTTAAGAGTTCTCCTGTTAAGATAAAGCCCATGATTGAAGAAGTACTGAGTTATTACTCCACACCGGTGGTAGCGATGGCCTTAGTGGAGAGGGACATCTATGGTCCACATTACTTTCTCATGGGTCTTCAGTCCCTGCTTCTGGAGATACTTAGGAAGCACTACCCAGAAGAGAAAGGAAATACGAAGAGAGTTGAGGATTTTATCCAGGGGATAAAGTTCATTATTAATTTAGAATCAGGAAACCTGAAAAAGTCAGGTTAAATGTTCCTTAGCTTATTAAGATGAAAATCTGCTACATTCATATGTATGAAGCTCCAGAACACCTACTGCTCACTCCCCCCTGATTTTTACTCTCGTGGCAGCGCCTCAACTTTTTCAAATTCCCAACTCATAAAATTTAATTATGAACTGAGTCAGTCCCTGGGATTAAACCTAGAACAGAGCTCACAAGAAGACCTGGCTCAAATCTTCTCTGGTGCTAAGCCCCTGGAAGGTCAGGATCCTATCTCTTTGGCCTACGCCGCTCACCAGTTTGGCCACTTCGTGCCCCAGCTCGGGGATGGTCGCGCCCTCCTCCTCGGAGAGATCGTAGATCCTCATGGCAAGAGGTTCGATATTCAACTCAAAGGCTCAGGACAAACCATCTACTCCCGAAATGGAGACGGAAGATCTGCCCTAGGACCTGTCATACGCGAATATATCCTCAGCGAGGCCATGCATAAGCTCGGTGTCCCCACCACCCGGGCCCTGGCCGCCGTCTTAACAGGTGACACCGTTTATCGAGAGACTCCCTTACCAGGAGCCGTCTTCACCAGAGTCGCCTCCAGCCATCTTCGCATTGGCTCTTTTCAATTCTTCGCTGCCCGAAGAGATATCCCAGCTCTTAAGGCCCTTCTGGATTACGCCATCCAAAGGCATTACCCTGAAATAGAAGGGGAAGAGCATCCAGCTCTCTGCTTTCTTCAAAAAGTTGCCGGCGCTCAGTCTAAACTCATCGCCCAATGGATGGGCCTGGGTTTCATCCACGGAGTCATGAACACGGATAACATGACCATCTCCGGAGAGACTATCGATTACGGGCCTTGTGCCTTCATGGATCATTTTGATTATTACCAGGTCTATAGCTTCATTGATCGCCATGGCCGCTATGCCTATGGCAATCAACCTAAGATTCTAATGTGGAATCTCTCTCGCCTTGCCGACTGCCTAATCCCCTTGATCGATGCCCCTGAGGCGGAGGCTATTGAAAGGCTCAATGAAGAGCTGAGTCGATTGCCGAGTTTGTTTGAAAGAGAGTTTAATCAAAAAATGGCCCTCAAGTTGGGACTCCAGTACCGAGAAGGCGATGAAGAGATATATAAAATCTGGCTTGAGTATCTCCAGGCCGAAAAGCTCGACTTCACTTTGAGCTTCAGAAAGCTCTCGAATATTCTGAATTCGGATAATGAGTCCTTCTACCCCCAGTCAGAACTCTTTAACCAATTTAAAATGCTCTGGAAAAAGAGGATCGAAATTAAGCCTGGTCTAAAAGAAGAAATGGATTCCATCAATCCCCTCTTCATTCCTAGAAATCATCAAGTGGAAAGGGTCATTCAGGATGCTCAGCGTGGGAATTATGATTCTTTTCATGAAATGAATCAGGTATTGGCCCGACCCTTTAGTGAACAGGATCAAATGCTCCATTATACGCTTCCTCCTAAGGAAGATGAAAAGATCAAAAATACTTTCTGTGGGACATAAGTCGACTCTTTCGCTTCTCAAGAGTTAAGAATCTCTTCATTTACCTTCTCAGTTGATTGAGAAGTAGAATATCTGTAAGGGGTCAAACATTATGCCAAAATATTTTATCTTCCTTCTGTTGTATGGATGCGCGACGGCCACTCAAACCGTCATGCCTGACGGTAAGCATGGTTACTCGATTGACTGCAGCGGAAGTGCAGTGAGCATGAATAAATGCTATGAGAAAGCTGCTGAAGTTTGCCCCCTCGGCTATAACTTTTATACCAAAGATGAGTCCGGAGGTTGGCTCGCCACAAGCTCCTTTGCCGGATCAACCTCTCTCAAAGGAATCATGGTCAGCTGTAAGGATACAGAAAAAAGAAATGAGCAGATCATTAAAGATTCGAAGGGGTGCATGAGTAACAATGACTGCCCTGACGGAAAAATCTGTGCCACGGTTGGTGGCGAGTACCCAGGCTCCTGCGCCCAGAAATAAAAAGCTACCTAACTATGACCTGAGAGGCTAAGATCGAAAGATGAAAAAAACTTTTAAGCTCACCGATCCAAAAAAAGCCCCCGCTCGACAGGTCGATGCTGTGAAATTCGAAATCAGTAAGTACATAGCCCGAGAGAGAAGAAAACCTCTCAAGCCGGGTGTGGACTTCTGGGATTTTGACTGCAGAATCGGCGAGGACCAGGAATCGGCTTCGAACATTCACGTAGCCGAAATCAATAAGAGCATTGATAAAATCGCCATTCAGAATGCCGAGCATTTTTATATGGAGATCCTGGCCAAACCCGGTCGTAGAACGAAAAAGACTTAGAGTTTTATATGAAATCCCTCCTCCTGGTACTTTCTCTCTCACTCACTAGCTGCACTCCCGAATACGACAGTGAGGCCTGTAATATGCTTTCAATGAAAAAGTACAAAGGGATTCCTCACGCTCATAACGAGTTAGAGAAGCACTGCCAGGGCATTAAAATCAAATATACTCCTGAGCTCTGCCAGAGTGCTCTTGTGTTTCTCATGTCCCATAATAGTTTATCGAAGACTAAGAAGAAATTTGGTGATCCCATCGAGAATTGCTTCACGGGAGACGATGTTCGCAGATTTTCCAGAGACTAGAGGAATAGGTATGTTTATTAGAATACTCCTTTTGGGCCTTCTCTTTCAGGCCTCGGCCGAATCATCGGAACCGGAAGCGAGGCTTGAGCATAAACTCAATTACACAGTGGAGACCCCTTTCCTTGAGCAGGGTAACTTTCAGTATTTCTATGGTCTCTTAAAACAAAATAAAGAGGACAAAGGATTTACAAACCTTTATCAGGAACAGTCCAAAACTCCCGTGGAAGAGATTCTTAAAACCTTTCTTCCTCTGGACACAAAAAATCACTGGGATCCCCAGGATGGGCATTTTCTGGCATTGGCCAGGATCAGCTACCTCCTTCCTGTCCCTTTAGAGAAAATCGATGAAAAGCGCCTCACTGACACCGACTATCTTCAGAAGACCCTTCCCCGGTATGAAGTCACCAAAAAAGAAGGCTACTTTCACATCGGCGGAAGTCTCATCACCCCGGACTTTGATTTAAGATTAAGCTTCCTTGATCCCGAGCATCCCTATGTCGACTCTATTCCCCTCATTGACTCGAAGAAGCTTAAGGCGGGGAAGATCAAGGTCGCATTCATGCATCAAGATAATTTTGGCAAGGTTCTCATCTTCAAGACCGCTAAGGCTTCAAGTGCGCTTATTATCTATGAGGAAAGTAGTCCTGAACGGACGCTGGTGACTCAGTATATTCTCTCAAATATTATCAACGTCCCCGCAAAGGAGCTCATCCGTCGAGGGATGATTGATAACATCCAGGATGTGGTGAAAGGCTCGAGGTCAGCTTTCTAGGCCTTTGCCTTCCCTTCGAAGTCTTTCGAACTATGTCTCTCTTTCACTTGTTGACTCTCCGGTCCCCAGCTACGATTCACCATCCGTCCTCGCTGAACGGCCGGACGCTTTAAGATCTCATCTGCCCAGCGAATGACATTCTTATACTCATGAACAGATAAGAATTCCCCGGCTTCATACAACTCTCCCTTAACGAGCATTCCGTACCAAGGAAAAATCGCCATATCCGCAATGGTGTACTCATCGCCTGCGATGAATTTATTTTTGGCCAATTCCTTATCCAGAACATCCAGTTGTCTCTTGGCCTCCATGGCAAAGCGGTTAATGGGGTACTCGAATTTCTCAGGGGCGTAGGCAAAGAAATGACCGAAGCCTCCGCCCACAAAAGGTCCGCTTCCCACTTGCCAGAATAGCCAATTCATAACCCGTGCTCGGGCCGAGGGCTCTTTGGGTAGAAATCTTCCAAATTTCTCCGCTAGATAAACAAGGATTGAACCAGACTCAAAAACATTAATGGATTTTCCGTTATTCTTATCCACCATGGCGGGGATCTTGGAGTTTGGATTCACTTCCACAAAGCCTGAAGTAAATTGCTCCCCTTCGCCGATGTTAATGAGGTAGGCATCGTATTCTGCTTCTTTAATACCAAGTTCCAGGAGTTCTTCGAACATGATGGTCACTTTCACACCATTGGGGGTGGCCAGTGAATAGAGCTGAAAGGGATTCTCGCCTACGGGTAATTCTCTTTGGGTCCTGGCACCAGCCGTGGGCCGATTGATACCTGCGAATTTTCCCCCATTGCCCTCTTGGTATTCCCATACTTTTGGTGGTTGGTATTTCTCAGTCATGCTTTGCTCCTTAATTGGGATTAAGGATAATGCATTTAAGAGACTATGGGATAAGCAGCGCAGCTTTGCCTTTTAAGAAAATCTTCTACTTTTTCAAGTTTAGTGCCAGAGGGATTACTCATTGCTATGAGATCAATCTTTTCTCTGAGTAAAAGATTCTTAATTACGTTATCAATACTTCCCATGTGGGAGCCTGTCTCGATAGAGACATGGGAATTGAAGTTCTCCTTCAACGCCTCAGCTCTCTGGACCTCGAGTTTCCTCTTGGATTGTGACTTCAATTCATCATTGAGGGCGAGGATATTTTCCGGGCCAGCGCTCTGGTCGACAAGATAGGTATTGATCAGAAGAATCCGGCAAGGGACTTCCCGCAGTTGCTCAAGAACCTCTCTTAAGACATCTTGGGAATGGGATGAAAAATCTGTCGCAACAAGGATACTTTTCATGGTGCCAGAATAGCGAGAAACCCAAAATCCTGGCATGAGAAGCGTTATGGCTAATTATGATTAAAGTCAGCCTCTTTACTGGATACTTTCAAGACCTGCCTTGTCCACTATCTTGATTTCCCGTCCTTTAACCTCGATCATCTCATCCTCTTTGAATTCACTAAGGCAGCGGATTACGGTTTCAGTAGCGGTACCGACAATATTGGCGAGATCATCACGGGTCACGGTCAGGGAGGAGGAATCTCCCCCCTTGGAGCGCAGAAGATGCAGGAGTGCTTCAGCGGTTCTTTTTCTTACCGTATCGTAGGCCATGCGCAGGAGTTGCTTTTCCTGCTCCTCAACCTGGTTGGAAAGAAGCTTAATGAACTGGAGGGCCACATCCCGATTCTTATGAATGAGGGCCAGGAAGTCCTCTTTAGGGATTTTATAGATCTCACTTTCCTCCATAACGAGGGCCGAGTCCGCGTAAGTGCGCTGTTCAAAAAGAGTGATGTGCCCAAAGAAATCCCCGGCGTGGTAAACGTTGGTGATGAATTCTTTGCCATCATCGTGAGTCTTAAAGGTTTTCACACTCCCTTTATTCAGGAAATAAACGTAGTGCGGAGTATCTCCATGATGGAAAATAACTTCCTTCTTTTTATACTTTGAAACAGGTCGACTCTTGGAGAGGCTTTGAAGCTCCTGAAGACCACTGGCATCCTCGAGAAAACTTTTAAGTCCTTCGATATCCCGGGAAAATTCCTTCTTGATCAACTCGGCTTTTTTGAGCCGCGATTCAATGGCGTTCAGGAGTTCCGTATCCTCAAAGGGCTTCGTGAGATAATCATCGGCCCCTAGTTCCATGCCTTTTCGGATCTCACTTTTTTCAGCTTTGGCCGAGAGAAAGATAAACGGTATGGCTGCTGTCTTCGGGTCTTTTGAGAGGATGTGGAGAACGCCGTATCCATCAAGTTCCGGCATCATAATATCGCAAACAATGAGGTCAGGCTTAATCTCTTTGGCCAGAGTGGCCCCGACTCTTCCATTGGGGGCCGTAGTGACTGCATACTGGGCAAGTTCAAGGATCTCGGCGGTGTTTTCCCGCATGATGGTATCGTCTTCGATCACAAGAATTTTCTTCATTACTTCTCCACTGGTAAAGAAACGATAAAAGTCGTCCCTTCATTTTCTTTGCTTATAAAATCAATCTTGCCATCCATGAAGTCCAGATAGCGCTTCACGATATTCAGACCAAGCCCTGTTCCTTGAAGATTTGTCACATTCTTGGCACGAAAGAATCGCTCAAAGAGATGCTTCTGATCGGCATCAGGAATCCCCATGCCCTCATCCCTGATCTTAAGCTTCGCCACTCCCTCGCTGATTTCTGTGCTGATAAAAACAGTACTCTCTTCCGGTGAGTATTTAACCGCATTTGAGGTTAAGTTAATCACCACGTTCCGGACCATCTCTTTATCCTGGAAAATGGAAACATGGGGATCAGAGTGGCTCACTTCAAAGCGGTGCCCCTTATCGCTTGTTTCCTTTAATTCATCCACGCATTCATCGATGAATTTTGTGAAATCAAACTGACTCGGATGGGAAGCCACCTTCCCCTGCTCAAGCTTATCCAGGGAAAGAAAGTCATTCAGGATATTGGTGAGATTCCTGACGGATTTTCGTATGTTCTGGGTGTGCTTTTTGCGCTTGGGCTCATCTTCGGTATGGGGATATTTATCAATCAAGGCCACGGAGGTCAGGATACCTCCTAAAGGAGTACGGAACTCATGAGAGGCCATGGAGACAAAGCGGGATTTAAGTTCATTGAGTTCTTTTTCTTTTTCCAGCATGTCCCGGATCTGGGCCTCAACCTGCATCCGCCGCTCCATCTCCTGCTGAAGACCCTTGTTGGTGTGGTTTAGTTCAAGGAGGGCGTCAGAGAGCTCTTTGGTTCTCTCTTCGATCTTTGTTTCAAGATCCTCAGTAAGTTTCAGCAGAGCGTTTTCCGCTTTCTTTCGTTCAGTGATGTCGTTAATGAAGCTCACGATCTGGCGGCGGCCTTCGGCCTCAAAAAAAGTCAAACTGACTTCCACCGGAAAAAGAGAAGAGTCTTTTTTCACCGCCATAAGGTTAAGGCTACTCCCCATAGAACGGGGCTGGGGATTCTTATTATAGTTGTCCCGGTACTTAACATGCCTTTCCCGCAGGTGCTGAGGGATGAGGACCTCGACCTTTTGACCCACAAGCTCCCCATCGGGATACCCAAAGATCTTAGAAGCAAAGAGATTGGCCTTTTCAATAACCCCGGCCTCATTAGAAATAATGATCCCAATGGAAGAATGTTCAAATAAGGCCCGGAATGTCATTGAATTCATAAATAACCCTGAGTTCTTGGCAAAAACATGACTTTTATCAGGCTTTAATAATAAAAGAGGGAGGCCTATTAGGCCAATGGTGTCTGAGTGGACTCATCCAGAAGAGGAAGCTCCACGATGAAGATCATCCCTTTGGGAGAGGCTTTTTCGGCCCAAATCCGGCCCCCATGCCCCTCAATGATTTCCCGGCTGATGAAGAGACCGAGCCCCAGACCACCGATTCCTGACCTTTCGGCCACCCGTTCGAAGCGCTCAAAAATCCGCTCGAGGTCTTCGGAAGCAACTCCTTTCCCCTGGTCCTGAAAGGAGACACGGATGTTTTTTTCTCCCACCTCCATCTTTACTTCCACTGGCAGGCCTTCACCGTATTTAAGACTATTAGATAAGATGTTCGAGAAAACCTGATCAAGCCGGAATTCATCCCCCAAAACTTTGCCATCCTGCCCGAGGTCAAGCTTGAGTGAAATACCTTTTTGCTGATACTCATCGGCAAATCGATCAATGGATTCCTGAAGAACTTCGCGCAGATGTATTGGCCTTGTTTCCAATTTCAACTTACCCGCGTTGATGCGAGTCACATCGAGCATCTCGTCAATGAGCCGGGCCATGCGGTTAAGCTGGCGGTTAATGATAGACACCCTTTTATCCTGGCCACCCACCTGAAGAGTTCGTTTGATCAACTCGAATTGGAGCTTGATGGAAGTGACCGGTGTATTGAGTTCGTGAGAGCAGACACTGATTAATTGATCACGGGCCTCCACAGCTTTTTTTAATTCAAGGTAAAGCCGGGCGTTCTCGAGAGCAAGACCCGCCCGCTGACTGAGTTCTATCGCGGTGGAGAGATCGGCTTCAGTAAAAAGAGGGCCCGACTCCGCACGGACAAAGGAAATAGATCCGAGGACTTTCTCTTTGACCTTAATCGGGACAATCATAGCTGAGCGAAGTCCAAGTTGCTTGATCATACTGAGCTGCTCGCTACTTGATGTCGACCTCTGGAGAAGATCCTCACTGATATGCGGATAGAATTCCGCTTCACCCGTGCGCAGGACTTTAGGAGATCCAGTCGCCGAGTTCCAGTCCTTAGGAAATTTTTGAGAGTAGGACTGAGCAAATTCGACCTTCTTCGGATCCGCATGCTCCACTGCAACTGTTTCGGGTCCTGATTCTCCAATCACATCAATTGAGCACCAGTCAGCGAGCTTTGTGACGGCGAGTTTAGCTATTTTTTGAAGAGTCTCCTGGTATTCAAGGGACGTAGAAAGAACACTTGTGACCTCATTGAGAAAATTCTCCGCTCTATGTCGACGGATCTCCTCAGTCACATCACGAAAGATACTCACGGCAAGGTAAGCCTCTCCTTGAGAATTATGAATGGCCTGAGAGGAAACCCTCGCCCACGATTCATCCCCATTTTTAAGATTTTTGATCCGGAGGATCCTTTCCTTTTGGGGACCTTCGCCCTTTAAGGCTTTTTGCCCCGGGAGATTTTCTACTGGGAGTAAGTTCCCGTCTTCATCGTAAATGGCAAATGAGGAGATGAGTTCATCTAAAGATGCCTTACAAAGCTCGGAAGCTGATGAGAAACCGCATATTTTTGCACCTTCCGAGTTGGCCATAACGAGTCGAAGATTTTTATCCTGAACAAGAATTCCATCGAGAACTCCTTCAAAGATAATGGCAAGCTCATCTTTAGAGTGTTGGAGTTCTTCCTCCGCCTTTTTTCTCTGAGTGACATCTTGATGGGTCAGAACGATTTCACAGATCTCACCAGAAGTGTCCCTGACTGGATACATATGCCCAGTAACCCACTTGGGAGTCCCTTCGAGACCTGTTTCCTTTGGATCATAATAGATCGCAGGAATTTCCACGATCTCACCTGAGAGACCTCTTCGGATGAAAGAAGCAATCCCTTTCAGTTCGAGTTGAGGATCCTCGGCCACGAGGTAATCTTTTAAGATATAGTTCTGAATAATCTCTTCGGGGATTTGCCAGAGTTTCTTCCACGCCAGATTCACGGCAAGGGTCTTTCCTTCAGGACTGAGAAGCTGGATGCTGAAGGGAGCCTGCTCGAAATGGCTTGTAAAATGTGGGCTCTGATCCATGGATAATCTTTTACCTTAGAGATTAGGGATAGGCCTTCTCAATTTCACTTCGCAGGAGTGATCTTAAGCCTTCCTCACTGAAGTCCTGCAATTGCTGACCGTTTACGAAAAATGTCGGAGTTCCCCGGATCTTAAGTGCTCGGAGATCCTGTTTATCCTGATCAATCATTTCCTGAATTTTCGGTGAGGCCATATCAGTCTTGAGGCGCTCCATATCAAGACCCATCTGAGAGAGGTACTCGAATATGAGTTCCGGTCTCGGGTGATGGTGATCCCCCCACTGAGGCTGGGTATAGAATAAAAGTTCCAGGGCTTCCCAATATTTATTCTG
>CAZPFM010000024.1:0-12053 GCA_964585845.1 uncultured Bacteriovorax sp. | reverse complement strand
TTATCTCTCAGTTGGAGACCTTATTATCGACACAAGGAGCCGGGTGGTCATCTGTCAAGGCAACAAGATCCAGCTTAAGAACAAGGAATATTCTCTTCTGCTTAATTTTTCACAACATCCGAATCGAGTTTTTTCTAAGTTTGAACTCATGGACCTCATCTGGGAGGCCAACCTAGATCTCCAATCAAATGTCCTCGAAGTAACGGTGATGAATCTTCGAAAGAAGCTCGAAGAAAGCGGCTCAAGAATCACCATTCAGAGTAAGAGGAATGTCGGGTACTGGCTTGAGGACTAGATTTTTCTTCACGATTTTCGCAGTTCTCTGTGTGACCGCAGCTTCCATAAGCTACATCCATTTCCATTTCTTTCGACTTGAGCGCTTGAGGCTCATCGAACTCAACCTGAGGCAGAACGCCACTCTCCTTCTGAACTCAGACTTGAATTTGACAAGAAAAGAATTCAGCGATGAAGGTGATGAGCTTGTTGATGACATCATTGGGGACGATAAAGTGAACGTGATTGTCGGAATTTTCAACCGAAGAGGTCAAATCCTTTTTAAGAATGCGAATGCTGAGGTCTTCGACATGCCCGACAGACTCAGCGGTTTTTCAGAATGGGAAGACCATGAAGTGGGTGATTTTCTCATCAAGTATTTAACAGTTAAAAATGAAAAGCAAAATCGTATCGTCCGGGTCGGTATGGTGCTCAATCAGAGTCTCATCCGATGGAAATTTCTCAGCCAGAGAATTTCTCTTTTCGCCGTCATCATCCTGATGGTGGTGACCCTCATCACATTTTTCCTCACCTATCTTCTTTTCCGCCCTCTAAAACGCCTCACCGATGAAGTGAATGAACTTGGTGCTCATGTGGGAAGAGGTGAATTTAAGCGACTCGGAAGCTGGTTTCAAAAGATGGATGAGGTACAAAGACCTGATGAGTTTCAGCGCCTGACAATATCTCTGGGAAAACTTGCAAAAAAAATCTCTGATTCGCAGGTCCTCACTCAACGCTGGTCAGCGCTTATGGCCCATGAATTGAAAACACCGATGACAAGACTAAAACTTAGCGTTGAAGGTCTTCTTCATGATTCTCCGGCCACAGAAGAAGAAAAGACAGCGGTTGAACTGGAACTAAAAAAACTAGAAACAATCATCATGGATTTTCTCGACTGGGCATCTCTGGAAAACGATAGCCAGAAGCCTGTTCTCCATGCCATGTCCATTGCAAAAAAAATAACCCACGTTGTCTCCGATTTACAATCAGACCATCCGGAAATTGATTTTGAGCTCAGGCTTTCCAATGACCTGAAGATCTTTTGTCATCCCCTTCACTTTGAGCAGGTTTTGGACAACTTATTCTCCAATGCAATAAAGTATGGAAACGGCGGTAAGATAATAGTTTCTCTTACTGGCAGCAGCCTTACCATCAAAGATGAAGGACCAGGTATACCCGATGTGGTGCTCGAAAATTTCGGAAAGCCATTCAACAAATTTATCCAAAGTGAGGTAGTGGGCCACGGCTTGGGTCTGGCCTGGATTAGCACAATCGTCAGAAAATATAACTGGGAGATCCTTTGGCGAAATGATGAAGGAACAGAAGCTCACATCACTTTCCCCGAAACTTAATAATATCTCACTGTTACCCGTTGAATTCAGTCACATTTAGGGCGCTTTTCACTAGACGAAACCCTGCCTAAGACGCTATAAGTCACCCGATGACAAGAAACCAATCCACCCTAGCTCTCACAGAGACTGAGATCAGTGCTCTGCTTCGGGCCTTTCCTCAAGGTGTGGTGGGGGTTGATCTCGAAACCACCGGGCTCTCACCCTTGGTGGATAAGATCATTGAAATCGCGGCCGTCAAGGTTTCGGCTTCTGGCGAGGTTTCATTTTTTCATGAACTCATCAATCCGCTCATCGATATCCCAGAGTTTACGATCCAATTTCACGGACTCACCAATGCAGATTTAAAATCGGCCCCAACGATCAAGAAACCCCTAAAGGATCTCTGGAATTTTCTCGAGCGCCTCCCCCTCATTGGCCACAATTCTCTTTTTGACAGTGGTTACCTCATTAAGGCGAGCCACGATTTCCAGATTGAGTTTCCTCCTCTGGATATCTATGACAGCTGCCGCTATGCCAGAGCGGCATTAAAGCCTCTTGAGTCCCCCCCTGAAAATTACAAACTCTCAACTCTCTGCCAGCATTTTGAGATTAGCTTCGATCACCACGTGGCCCTGGACGATACCCTTGCCTGCATGAAAGTCTTTGCTCAGTCTTACTTAAAACTCGAAGAAACTAAGCATCTTGAAGCGCTAAAAAAGAGTTTTGTTTTTCGGCTCTCAAGTTTTGACTCCAATGCCTGCTTTAATTTCTCTACACGCCATCAGGAATTGAAATCTCTGGTTCAGGGCAAGGCCCTCATGGAACTTGAGTACAAAGGGAAGGGTCATCTCGGGCGACGTCGTCCGGTGAGACCCATCGGACTTCTTCCCTTTCCCCAGGGCCCGATCCTCTTTGCGGAATGCCTATTATCGGGAATGAATAAGTCTTTTTTGTTAAAACGTATTAAATCTTACTCGCCACTTGAAGCGAGTCTCCTCCGGAGAAATTAAATATGCTTACGAATTTTATCACCCGGGAAAACATCGCCTATCGATTCTTTCAACTTGTGATCCTCATCGCTCACCTCGTTCTCCTTGCCTGGATCATCTACACGCTTTATGAAGGAGGAATCCTTCCGTTTAAAACCCTCATGTTTCACTTTGTTGGAATGTCCATCTATGGTGGTCTTCTCATTCGGATCACGGCCTATATCACTAAGCGCCACTACCTAAAAGAAGTCGAACGCTATGCCCGAGCTCAACAGCTGGAAGAGTGAGTACGCCGGGGCCTTCAAAAACCTCGGAGCACTCTACGACTTCTTAAACATTAAGCCCGATTCCAGACTTGAGCAGGTCACCAGGACCTATCCTGTTTTTATCCCGCAGGCCCTGGCCCGGAAGATCAAACACTCTGAAGCTCTCTTCAGAGAATTTGTTCCTTCTCTGGAAGAGATTTCTGATCCCGAAAAAGGACTTGAGGATCCCATCGGTGACCGAGAGTTCCAGCGCGCCCCCCAGCTCATCCACCGGTATTCATCCCGGGCCCTTTTTACACCGACCTCCATCTGTCCCGTGCTCTGCCGTTACTGCTTCAGAAAAAATGAACTCTCTCCCAGTGATGAGATTTTTTCCGCTGAATTCAGTGAAACTCTTCGCTACCTCTCATCTCATCCGGAAATTAAAGAGATCATTTTTACCGGTGGTGACCCTCTCACGTTAAGTAATGAAAAGATTTCTTTTTACCTGGAAGAATTTGCAAAGATTTCTCATGTTAAAGACATCCGCTTTCACACTCGCTATCCCGTGATTCTCCCTGAACGTCTTGATGAAGGATTCCATGCCCTCATCAGGAAATTCTCTGAAAGATTCCGGACTCTGACACTGGCGATTCATGCCAATCATAGAGATGAATTTGATGAGGTTTCCAATTCGGCCATTAGAAGGCTCATGACTCTTCCCCTTCAGGTTCTTTCTCAGACCGTTCTCCTAAAAGGAGTGAATGATGATCCGCAGATTCTGCGGGAGCTCATCGAGCACTTTCTTGAGCTCAAGATTCGTCCCTACTATCTTCACCATCCGGATCAGGTGAAGGGGGCCACCCATTTCATGCTGGGTCTCGAAGAAGGCCGAAAGATCTATGGCGCTCTTCGCTCTCATCTTCCTGGCTGGGCCATCCCTCAGTATGTGATCGATGTCCCCGGGGGCGAAGGCAAAATTCCGGCCTTTAACCCGGAAGGACACTCCTATTCTGGGCAGATTCTTAACCTAAAGGGGGAAATTTTAAGAAGGCCTGAACTGAATTAACCGACTGTTTCCGTTTGAACCTCTATTCTTTCGTAATTCCCTTTGTTTGACTTCAAAACATGTTAAGATTTTCTCTATGAGTCAGACTATTCTGATCGAGGGAAATGAAGATCTCAAAAAAGTTTTTTCCCTAAATCTAAATACATTTGTTGGAACCGAAGTCATCATCAGAAAGAATGCTGAAGATGCCATCGCCCTCCTGAATATTCTTCCGCAGATCTCGCTCATCATCACCCGTAACAATATTGGTGATGAGGAGACGGCCGTCCGCCTTCATCAGTACCTAAAAGACCATGACCTCTCTATTCCCCTCATCGTCATGGGGGCTTCACCGACCCTGGTCGGAGAGATCTTCTGTCTTCAGGATCCCGTGGACCGGGATGCTCTTATTAAGCAGGCCGCCTCCTACCTGGGAGTGACCCTGAAGGATGTCGCAAATAAGGTTCGACCGGATTTTCTCCCTGTGGGACTTCACTACTTTAATGACATTCAGAAAACCCCCTGTGATGTATACATCCGTATCAAAAAAGGTCCGGGGGATTACCAATTCGTGAAGCGCATTCACTCCAAGGACATCTTCGACAAAGATGTGATTCAAAAATACGCTGATCAGGGTCTGAAAGAATTTTTTATCCCCCGGGATTACATTCAGTACTTCACGACCTTTGTCACAAATAGCATTGTGGAAAAGCTCGAAAGAAAAGATCTCAATCCCGAAGAGCGCATCCTAACCAATGCTAATGCTCATGAAATCGTGCGCGACTCTCTGCAGGTTCTGGGATTCGATGAAGCGATGGTGGATCTCTCGGATGCCTCCATCAACTCCATGGTCCTCTCAGTAAAGGACTCTCCCCAGGTGGGAAATCTCATCAAGTTTCTCTTTTCCAACAAGGTCTCCTACGCCTACCAACAGTGTCACCTGCTCGCTCTCATGTGCCATTATGTTCTTTCTAAACAGAGCTGGTACCGGGACGATCATCTCCATGTCTTAAGTTTTGTTTCTTTCTTTTCAGATATTACTCTGAAATCAACTCAGCAAATGCGGATCTCCAGCATGCGGGAGCTCGCCGATTCTGACTTTACGGATGAAGAAAGAAATCAAGTCCTCACCCACGCCAGGGACGCTCATGAAATTCTTGAAAAGCATCCCGATGCCACGGAGTATGTGAAAACGGTTCTTCTTCAATCTCATGGAAAGCTCGATGGTGTGGGTTTTGAAGAAAACCCAGGAGAAGAACTCCACCCCCTTTCGAAGGTCTTTATTATCTCAGACTGTTTTGTGAAGATTCTTCTTGATCCGGCCCAACCTTCTCTTAAAAAAGATATTCTGCCTCTTCTCTACTCCCGGTTTACGAATCCGAGTTACCAGAAAATCATCAAGGCCCTTGAGCAGAGATTCGACGTCTAGGCCGAGCGGCCACATCTCACCGATTCAGCAGAAGTTTGGAAAGTCTCTCTAAGAGTCACTCTGATAAAATCCGCCGTCAGTTTGAATGAGTCTCTGACTTCCCGGGGAGATCCAATGTCTGGATTAAGCTCCACCACGTCCATGCTCTTGAGTCTTCCAGTCTTTCCGAGAAGTCTCCCAAGCTCGGTGACTTCTTCCTGTGGTGGACCTGCGAGGACAGGAGTCCCTGTAGCGCAAACAATATGAGCATCACAGAAATCCACATCAAAGCTTAAGTGCAGAGGTGCCTTTCCCGAGGGATCGGCTTTCCTCAAGGCGATTTCCAGGAGGGCTTCGGTGCCATACTTTCTGATGTCCTCGGAAGAGATGTATTGAATGGAAAATTCTTCGATGATTTTTTTTTCGGCCTTATCCAGATCCCGGGGTCCAAAGAGGATGAGTTTTTGAGGACGAAGAAAGCGCTTGAGCCACCGAAAGTTTTTATCCCGAGGATTAAGCCCCAGAAGAAATGAGAGCGGCATTCCATGAAAATTTCCGCTCTCTGAAGCCTCGGGAGGATTGATGTCACCATGGGCATCTGCCCAGATGACAATGGTCTCTGGTCTGTGGGTGAGAATCCCATGAATCGTTCCTAAGGCCAGACCGTGGTCACCACCAAAGTTGAGAAGGAAAGAATTCTCGATTTTTTCTTTTTCAATGCACTGAGAGATGAGTTCACATCCCATATCAGAAGCCAGAGCATTCTTGATGCGGGAAGTGGATCGGTTTTTCGTCTTTATGAGAGAGAAATCAATATCACCAAGATCCCGAACAGGAGCGATCTCCTCGACTTGAGCAAGGAATCCTCGAAGACGAAAATGAGCGGCCGCTTTCTCCACACCTTGATGGGGCTGGCCGAAAGAAAAAGGAACTCCGAGAAATTTAATCTTTTCCATGGGCCCCTTTCACCATCTCATAAGCCGCACCAGAGAGAGCATGACGGGAATCGAATTCAAGAGGATCCAGGGCCGGAAGCTCTCGGACTTTCGCTATGATCTCAGAACCCTGACAGAGAGCGAATAAATGATCTGGAAAGGTCATCTTGCCATACCAGGGAACCCGCCAGGCATCAGCTCCCTTATAGGAAAGGACAAGGGGTTTGACGGGAATTTTTCCATCGATAGAGAGTTGAAAGAAAGTGGATTTGAAGGGAAGAACCGTCGAGCCATCAGAGCTTGTTCCTTCAGGGAAAAGAAAAACACTGAACCCCTGAGAGAGCCTTTTCTTCATCAGACCCATCTCTTTTGAGATTGTTTCTGCCCCACGCTTTTCCCTGCGGCGCTCAACAAAAAAACAGCCTCCAAGACGAGTCAGACGTCCTAAAAGAAAGGTCTCTTCGATTTCTTTGGATGTGATAAAGAGAGATGGATAATAGGCAAAGAGTACCAGAGCATCCACATACGAGAGGTGATTGCAGATGTAGAGCACCCGCTTATTTCCCTGACTCTTTGGGACGTCCGCTTTGATTCCAAAAAGCCAGAGAACAAAGCGGGCATGGATCTGGATACTCCGAAGATAGTAGCTCAGGAGGACACTTCTTCGGGGAATGAGAGCACCGATGATTTCATGGTGGAGGATAAAAATCATCGCCGCGATAAAAAAAAGCGCGACTCTGATCAGGGCCTTAGGGACGGAGAGAATATTTAAAGAGAGCGCACTTTCCTCTGTACGGATCACGAAAACCTCCGCTCAAAGGATGCTGGAAGTCTTGCCAGATCAATTACGGTAAAAAGATCCACGCAACCGAGTTCCCGGTCATAGGCAAGGTTCGTTGATACTTTGGCCCCCGCCGTAAGATACATATGAAGAAGAGAAGGCATCTTCTCTCCCTTATTTTCAGCGAATCTTAAAGCACTGATATGTGCCGGCAACTCATATTTCTCCCGCACCGGAATTTCGACTTCTGTGAGTTCGGCCTCTCTCTCCTTTAAGGCAGAGAGAAGTGAAGGAAGAGCATTGATTTCCTCTCCCGTAAGACTTGAGCACCCAAAGAGGTAATTCGCCTCAGATTTTTTAGCGTACTGAAGAAGTCCTTTCCAGAGAGTGGCGATGACAGCACCCTTCCGGTAGTCCCGATGAACACAGGCCCTTCCTAGTTCAACTTTTTTTCCCGGAAGATTGGCAAAACTTCCCAGGTCAAACTCTGAATCTGAGTAGTAACGGGTCTTTTCCCCCTCACCTTGCTGAAGCAGACGGTAAGCTGCCACAATCTTGCCGGTGGCGAGCTCTTTCACAATAAGATGATCACAAACAAAGTCAAAAACATCCACATCGTAAGGAAAGAGCGCAAAGCGGATTTTATTCTCAGAGAATTCCTGATGGAAGATCTCGAAGCGGAGTCTCAGGACTTCCAGGAGTTCTTGTGTTGTGGAAGCGGTTTTAACTTCGTAGAATTCATTTCGGACAGAGACTTCAGTCTTGGGCTTCATGAGTTCGTTATCGAGCTTCCTTAAACGTACAAAGAAGGGAAAGCGCTCGAGGTTGAAGTTAATGTGCTGGTAAAGAGACTGGATCATCGTGACTCCTGGATAAAGTGGACAAGAATATGGTCTCCGAGATCCCCCCTCGATGTCCTATCAAGATTGTGTCAGGGTTTAGTTGAGAGTAAGTAAAGGCGTCCAGGATATGATGACAGGTACAGAGTTCGTCGAATGCTTTCCCCTCTGCCACTGCGAGGGTCCGCAGAGTCAATTTTTTGGCTTAACCTTAGGCTTCTGGTCATCCTTCGCTTATTTCCTCGCGGGCATTCTGCTCTTTCGCCGAGGCAGACGAAAATCCCTCTTTGAGGCCTGGGTCTTTTCGGTTTTCGTGATTGGAGCCTCTAGCCTCGTTTTTCATTCGACCTTTTCTCTGGTGAGTGTCGCCCTCGATTACGCCAGCGTCTCTTTCTCATTAAGCTTATTTTTCGTTTATAATTTTTTTAAGGCCCTGGGTTTTGGTCCAAGAAGACGCTATCTGGCACTCCTCATTTATTATCTGATTCTGTGGGCAATCTTCTTCCGCTTTCCTATGTGGGAGAGAGTCAGTATCTGTGTCTTGATTTTTCTGGTGGCGATGATTGACGTCATTAAACGAATGGAAGGGTCTTTTTTCAAACAGCGCTCCCTGCTCCTCTCTCTGGGTCTGGGTCTCAGCGCCTTTGCCTCCTTTTTATTGGAAGAACTCAAGCTCTGGTGTGACCCTGGCCTGATTCTCCAGGGACACACTCTCTGGCATATGCTGGGGGCAGCTGCGCTATATTTCTATGGGCGTTGGAGATTTCCGAGATCCTGAAAATTAATTGAGAATGACTTAATATCTTCCCAAAATAGCATGCCTACCCTGCCCTGCGGCAAAGGTTGGGATTGACGGAAATTCACTCTTCTAGGTAGTAAGCTTAAAAAAGTGAGGAAATCATGAAGAGTTTATTCGTTCTTGGATCTCTGATCCTGTCCCTGTCCGCCTTCGCTGAATCCTTTACAGAATGCTCGAATCCCACGGCCACCGTCCGCTGGAGGGCCGGATCCGGTGAGAATGTCGCTTTCTTAACCTACAGAGGTTTTGTGACAGGAGACCTCGAGATTCCCCTCGAATTGCTCAATATCAAGCGCTCAAAAGAGACCACCATTGAACTCAAAGAGCGTGGGACAAATTGCTTTAGAAGCGAAACCATTCGCCATTACACGATGAGGGTTGAAATCTCGGCTTCAGAAAAAAACCCGGATGTCCTGGGTTCTTACTTCCCGGAGAAGATCATAAAAACCATGGTTCTCTGTGAGGAAAGGAATAGTTATCGGTATTCTTGTGCGAAAGATCTGTGATTTACCCGTTGACAAGGATTCGAGCCTTTCTTAATATCAACAACACTCAAATGCGGTTGTAGCTCAGTTGGTAGAGCGTCTGCTTGCCATGCAGAAGGTCGTCAGTTCGAATCTGATCAGCCGCTCCAAAATTTATTCGAACATTAAGCCTCCCTCGCGGAGGCTTTTTTATTGCGAACTTCCCCTGCTTCTCCCCGCATTCTCCTGATTCCGCCGATACTCATTTTGCCGATTCGCAAACTCCACACATTCGGTTTCGTAATCCTCCCGGATGCGGAAGATCGCCTTCTCAAAAGGATATTCCTGACCCTCGTACACAAAGGAGTAGTGGAATTTATCTATGGGATAATAAAAACTCACCCTCATCGAGTCCCCAATTTTGGCGCGGATTTCAGGAGTAAAAAATGTTTGGTCCTCGACAGGAATTGCCGAAGCTCGGATTTCAAGTGTTCCATCCTCCCCTCCCTGGAGCTCGGAGACGGCCCCTCTAACGGGAAAATTTTCCATCGCTCCTGCCCTCCGGGGATCACTCATAGCTATACTTTGAAATTCGGCCTGCTTTCTTCGGCGTATCTCCTCTTCCAGGAAGCGGTCAGCAAAATAGCTTCTTCGGTGGAGACTTTTAATGGTTTCTCTTCTCTGCGCATTTGCCTGGAAAGCAATCACCTCCCGCAGCTCACGCTCAAGTTTTTCTGTGTGGAACCATTCCTTGAGTTTTTCTTTTAAGATGTTCTCACTAGGAGGAATGCAGGTGTATTTCACCTCCACTTCCTCTTCTTTCTTCACCTGGGAAAAACCAGGAAAGGAGAATGAATAAATAAGCATAATAATCATGAGCTTCATTGATAGGATTTTAGATTGATGCAGGAATCTGAACCATAAATCGTTGTAAGCTGCAGGAAAGACATCCCTCAACTTCTCTTTCCCTGCCTAAGAATCAAGGCAAAGTGTTGAGATTTCATATGGGGTGGGATAAAAATCTCCTATGAAAAATCTCTCCTTCCTATGCTCTCTTCTCCTTAGTTTCTCTCTTTTTGCTGGCTGGGATCAGCCAGAGGTTCTTTGCCCGGAAGAAATTCTTCCCCAGGGATTTAGCTGTCCTGATTTTTCTGAGGTCAAAGATGTCTTCGCTGATTATCCTAAAGAACTCTCTAGTCAGGATATCTGGGTCTGGAAGAATGAGCGCTCAAAAGACCTCAAGCTCTGCCGTTATAAAGAAGCCCTACGAAGAGAATCAAAATCTCCAGGAACACTTTCTTCCATACAAAAGCAGATTGCCTGGATGATCGTGGAAGGAGGAAAAGACACGGAGGTAAAGCTTGAGGCAATCATGAGTGCCTCGAAGAAGTACTCCATGCCTCCACAGATTCTCCTCGGCGCCCTCACTCAGGAATCTCTCCTGGCCAATCTGGGGATTTCCCCGGATGGAGGAAATTACTCCTGTGGAATCTCACAGCTTAATATTCAGGAGTGGTGCGAAGGTCTCTCCCAATTGTCCTCCTCCGATCGATTAAAACTCCACTGGCCCGCCATTGACTGCCGCTCACTCCCCTCCACCATCATTTCTCCCTTTTACGAAATCGCTCAGAAGAATCTCGGTTCGCGTCCGCCGTACATGATTGACCGGAAAGATTTTGCAGGGATTTCCTACGACATGGTGGCCCCGGCCCTCAAAGGCACCATTGATACAAAGCAGACTATCTATCAGGCAGTGAATTCCTTTCTTCAGAACTGTCAGAATCCTGCTTACGCTATTCCTATCAAGGCCCATGCCTTGAATAAGCTCTTCACGAATTTCGTCCCTGCTCAACTTCGGTGGCAGAATCGTTATCCAAAAGACGAATCTTTTAAAAAGGTCTGCCGCCATAAGTACGAGTCTCCTTACTATCCTCTTCATACGGGATGGCTTCTGGCCGTGGCATCCTATAATGCTGGTCCACGACAGGTTCAGCTCGTCGAGCATTACTTCGGTGTCAAAGAGAATCAGTTTCCTCACCTTCAGCCGACGGACCTGATCGAAGCCCTCTATTGGGGTGGTAAAGTCAAAGAGGCCAATAAGAAAGTCTATTACGTTGGACAAAATGGCAGGCTTCTTTCCCAGCCCTTTTACAAGAGCTGTGTGGTCCAAAGACATGTGGCGCGTGTGATAGAGCATGTGACAAGGCCCGGAAAAATTCTCGCGCGATCCCTTGAGCAAACTCCCTGCTCGCCTAAAGTGATTCCGGAGGACCGTCTGAACTCTTCCGGAAAAAGACATCTATAGAATTTTAGCCCTTTAAAAGTCTACTGCCTCAGGAAGTGTGCAATCTGCTTCTTGGGCCATTCTTAGTAATGTTGCTAACACATGGATTATGCATCTGCGGGTGACTCGATTTGACTTTCATCGAGTTTTTAGTCTGGCTTCTGATTACACTGATTGCAGGAGGCCCGCATGAAAAAGATTTTCATACTGTCGATGGTTCTCACGCTTCTTACCGGATGTAATCAATTTGCATCTGTAGGCTCGGATGCTGAGTTTGCCCCCATGGGGAAAACTGTCAGTGACCCCGCTCCGGATGAAATCATGGATACCTTCACTCAAACGAGTCAGTCTCGTGCTCTGGATATCCTCTGGGTTATTGATAACTCGGGCTCGATGGAAGATGACCAAACCCGACTTGGAGAGAGCTTTGATCTATTCATCCAGGACTTTGTAAAAAACAAAAATGATTTTCAAATGGCCATCACGACCACTGACACATCCTCTTCTAAGAAAAGAGGTCTGATGGTCGCAGACAGTGATATCAAACTTAATTCACTTGAAGCCACCCGAGATCCCACACTTTTCATTTCTGACTTTAAGGATCTCATCATGGTGGGGACCAATGGGTCGGGAACTGAAAGAGGATTAGAGGCCGCC
>CAZPFM010000023.1:0-12298 GCA_964585845.1 uncultured Bacteriovorax sp. | reverse complement strand
TCTCCCCCCTCCCCCTTGATGAATCCCGGGAATTGGATGTGAATTCCCCTTACCTGGTCTTTAGTAAAAAGCTCTTTGAGAGCTCCCCCCATCTCTTTGTCTTTGGCGCTAAGTTAGCTTTTTACGATAAAGAGAAGAGCGAATGGGTTCTCGAGGATGCTCCTGAAAATAAGGAAGTCTCCCTTCCCTGGATGGGCTTTAAGCTTATAACCCAAAAATATAAAGAAGACGCTTATCCCACCATGGTTCCGGAATATGTAAAACCCGTTCAAGATAATGGGCAGATCATTAAAGGTGACATGAAGGCCATCGAGCTTGAGGTCAATGGTCAGAACTTCTGGGTCACGACAAAAGACCCCATCGCTTACAATCAAAATAACGAGAGGATCACTTTTCACCTTCAGAAAAAAATGATCACTCTTCCTTATGAGATCACCCTCGATCGCTTCAAAATGGACACGGACCCGGGAACTTCCACCCCTGCTAGCTTTGAGAGCTTTGTGACTCTCTTTAAGGGTAACGAAGGATCAACCAAGCATCATGTGTTCATGAATAATCCTCTTAAACATCAAAACTTCACTTTTTATCAGGCTTCCTATTTTCAAACTCAGGAAGGCCCCTTCGGAAGTGTCCTCAGTGTGAACTTTGATCCGGGTCGCCCGTGGAAGTATCTGGGCTCCCTTCTCTTAGTTCTGGGCACAATCTGGCATTTCTATCTGCGCCGAAAGCGCGTTCAGGCAAAAGGCTCAAACCATGCGTAAGCTTGCTCTTCTTTTCTTGATCCTCTTTTCCGGAAATATTCTGGCCCAGTCAGAATTCTGCAATTCTGATCTTGAAAGCTTTCCCACCAGGGCCGGCGGACGAGTGAAGCCTCTCTTGGTACTCGCCAATGAAACCATTCAGTATATGACGGGATCCACTAAGGTTCAGGACCTCACGGCCACGGAGGCATTCTGTAAACTGAGCCTTAAGGCATTTGGGATGCCCCTGAGTCTTCCCATTGATATTAAAATTGACCACGTGGAAGTCCGAAAGCTTCTTGGCATCGGAGAAGACCAAAACAAGATGCCAGTGAATGAGGCCCTGGATAAATCTGGCCTCATTGCTTCTGAACTTTCCCAATTAAAAGAAAACAACTCCTATAAAAAGGAACTCTCCAAGGTCTCAGATCGACTGGCCACATACCGGGCGATAGTTGAAGCCCGGGCCTTCGCTGTCCCTGTCATCGTTGATGGAAAGATTGATTTCTCAAGCCTCGCTGAATTTGTTACCGAGGAGCGCATAGCTGAGGCAAGTGGAAAGGGCATGAATCCTCTGAAGTATCTTCTTCAGGAAGCCAAGGCCGACTACCTTCGCCTCGAGGGCGATGGCTACATGTTGGAGGTGAAGTATTTTAAGCTTAACCTTTTCTTATGGGCGATGCTTACTTGCATTCTCTCTATTGTTCTTCTGGTTCTTCTTAAGAATAAGAAAGCAGGACTCGCTCTAGCGGGCCTTGCCGTGGGCCTCCAGGTTGCGGCCATGACCATGAGGATCCTTATCTCCGGTCGCGCTCCCGTGACGAATATGTATGAAACAGTGATGTTCTCTGGTCTCGGTGCTCTGGTCATAAGCCTTATCATTGGGCATTTTAGAAAAGAGACGGCCTTTGTTCTTGCGGGTCTCGGCTACAATGTTCTCTGTCTTATGATGATGAAGTTTGCCCACGGAATGCTCGATCCGAATATCTCTCCCTTGGTACCTGTTCTCCGGGATAATTTCTGGCTCTCCACTCACGTAACCACCGTTATCCTCTCTTACGCCGCCCTGGCCCTCTCATGGCTTCTGGCCAATGGACTTCTCCTGAGAAGCCGCTTTGGGCGTTTAAGTTCTGAAGACTACCGCTATGGAGTGGATCTCATCTACACCTGTATTAAATTCGGAGTCGTTCTCCTCGCGGCCGGAGTGATCCTCGGTGGGGTGTGGGCCGATTACTCCTGGGGAAGATTCTGGGGATGGGATCCAAAGGAAACATGGTCTCTCATCGTCCTTCTCATCTATATGGCGATCCTTCACGGCAAATACACTTCATGGATTCCACCTAAGAGATTTGTTCCCCTCGTTGCCGGGGCCTTCCTAAGTGTGATGATGGCATGGTTCGGTGTGAATTATATCCTGGCCTCAGGACTTCATTCTTATGGTTTCTCAGAAGGCGGAGCAGTGTTTCTGGGAACCTTTTTTCTGGTGCAGATCATAATTCTAATCGTAGGCACGGTGAACCTTAACGGGATGAAAACCAAGTCCTAAGATGGACTCATGAAAACTTGTCTTATCACTGGTTCATCGGGTCTTATTGGTTCTGAAATTTGCCGGGAATTCCTCAACCATGGCTTCGAAGTCATTGGTTTGGACATTAAGCCCAATAAAGACCTGAAGCATCCACATTTCCTATTCATTAAAACCGATCTCACTCACGAACAGGAGATCATCTCGGCATATACGAAGCTTGACCGATTAGATGTTCTCATTAACTGTGCGGCCAAGGCCAATCCGGTTCAGAAGAAGTTTCATCTTCTCTCTCTTAAAGAATGGCGTAACCTTCTGGCCATTAATCTTGATAGCTACTTTTTGATGACTAAGCATGCCCTCCCCCTTCTTCAAAAATCGAAAGGCTCCATCATCAATATCTCTTCTACCCGCCACATCCAGAGCGAGGCGAGTACTGAAGCCTACACCGCAGGAAAAGGGGCCGTGGATGCCCTCACCCGCGCCCTGGCCATTTCCTACGGCCCAAAAGTCAGAGTCAATTCTATTAGCCCGGGGTGGATCAATGATCCCAAAGAGAAGTTAAAGAAAAAGGATCACGAGCAGCACCCCGCGGGCCGAGTAGGAATTCCTTCAGACATTGCCTCAATGGCCTTCTATCTCGCTGGGGATGGAGCGGAATTCATTACAGGTCAGGATTTTGTGGTTGATGGCGGGATGACGGCCAAGATGATCTACGCAGATTAGGCAAAAAAAAGGGCCCCAAAGGACCCTTTCAAAGAAAGAAATTATTCAACGATGTAAAAATTCGCTCTCTGAGCGTAGATGTTTTTCATCATCCCAGTGTCTCCAGTGGACTCGAAGTAACCAACAAGCCCTCCTTCCATACGAACCTGTTGGACGTACATAGAACTGATGAAATTGTGCACATTGGACTTAATCCAGTCCGGGATATTGATGAAACCAAGGGCCACTCCACCAAGAGTCAAAAGGGAGCGGATGCGCTTCACATGCTGAGGACGAGCGTAGTCATAGGCCAGGGCCGGCTTCTGAGTAAACATGTGTCCATTGCAATGAAGGTGGTAGATCTTCCGGGCATTTTCTTCAGTGACCGAAGCAAAGGCGAAGTTAATCTTCTTCACATCCGAGAACTGACGTGAACCAAGACCGGAGGTCCAACCACGTACCTTTGTATTTCCAGAACGAACATCCATATAAAACTTATTCATTCCGTAAGACTGCCAGTTCTTCGCGGCTTTATTGGACTCGTTCAGGGCAGCAAGTTCAATGCGGTATTCGTAAATAGAAGAGACCGCGCGATCAACTTCTTCTTTAGTCATACCAAGCTTAGACTCATCCATCGTCTCAAAATAATGAAGGAGCATATTGTGGTGAAAGTGCACCTGCTCGAGCATCATGTCGTGAACACGAGTGATGATGAAGGTCACAATATTTAAGACAGGAACTTCAGAGAATCTCTTCTGGGCCTCTTTGATGGCCCAAACGATGACTTTATGAGTGACCTGGCGCTTATAGAAGAAGCGGGCATCATCAAGGTTAGCAAGGACCGTTGGATCGATGAAGGTCATCGCTTCTTTCATACGGTCTTCGAATTCCTTCCAGAACTTCTTGTTATTCGCCTTGGAGAATTCCGCATCTACATTGATATTGCCGATATTCAGGAGAGACTCTTTAAGCTTCTGGGCCTCTTCCTGGCCTTCTTCGCCAGTGAGGGCATAAGGATTAAGACCAAGCTCAATGAGCATCTCGTCGATCTCAGCTTCATTACCAATGAAACCCGAGGCCTGCTCTCGCTTTAATTCATTTTTTAGCTGCTCAAGAAAGGGCCTGATAGTGAATGTGGGAATAACTGTTTTGAGCTTGATGGTGGTCACGGCACCATTTTCATTGCGAACAAGATCAAATCGCTTATTGAATCCAGATAAGTCCTGAGCGAAGGCCGCTCCAGAAATCATCAATCCAAATACGAGGGCCTGGATTGAACGGTACATAAGAATCCTCCTTAAATGACCAAAAAACCTTCCAAATTGGTTTTATAAACTATGGATTATGGTAGCGAGGAGGGATTCGGATCGACAATGGAGAGAGGACTCAGAATCGAGGGATTAGTCTGTTATTTCCTTACCAGAAGAAGGGAAACGCTCAGGTTCTACCGGGCGACTATCGATGGAGGCATGACGGATTCCAAGCCCTTGCTTGGACCAGCTTCGGAAACTCTTAACCTCGCGGAGTGTATAAAGATGAGTTCTGCGGAGTTCATGATAGATCGTGGTCACAGAGACAGCGCGGTTAAAGGAATTTTCATCGATCTCATCCCGGCCGGTATAACCCCAGTTGATACCGATGACTTCTTTTTTCTCATTAAAAAGTGGAGCTCCTGAGGAGCCCCCTATGGTCGGGGCAAAATGAAAAATCTCCCCACCCTTAAGTTTAATCCCACGACCATGGGAGGCCTGGATGCCAAATCCTCCGGCGTTCCCTATATGTAGGATGTGAGCATCATGATCTTCTTTAATATTGCGTGAAAGTCTGAGTGGTCTGTAAAGAGAGCCAAGACTTTCTCCCTCTCTGGTTTTCTGCATTTCCACCACACAGTAATCATAACGGGAGCTGCAGAATCGAACCTTTTTACATTTTACTTTTTCGTCTCTGAGATTGAGCTTGATGGAAAACTCTCCGCAGAGAAGTTTCTTTTCTCCACCGGAATAATTCATCACATGACGATTGGTAAAAACTATATTTTCGCCCACTAAAAAAGCCGTTCCGATCCCGGTACCAAGTCTTGTGGAAGCTTCAAAAATGGATTGACCAAGAAGTTGCTCTTCTTCGAAGTCTTCCGGATTCACCTCGGTCTTATAACCGTCCCGAAGAATCTTATGTCTTCCATTTTCCTGTTCTGTCAGACTAACGACGGGGCCAGAAACTAAAACACCACCTTCCCCATCTACCGAGTAGCCTTTGAATAAATAATAGAGTCCGGCGAGACTTCGGGAAGGAATCCGATCCCAGGAACTCAAAAGAGAGCGGAAGTTAAATTTTAACTGTAAGGAAAGGGGGAAGAGAAGAATGGCAAGAAGGAGGATGATCCTCATTTTCATAGAGACATCTTCTCATGAGTCCGAGGTTCTCATGAATGGAGGCAGAAAATATCCCGTGAGGTTTTCTATTCCTGTAGAAGTTTTAGGACCTTATCCCAGAGGGAATATCTCGCTCTGAGGGAAGCCAGTGCGGTCTGCTCGGCCAAGAGTTGAGACTCAGGATTGTCACTTATGAGTTCCTGAAGACACTTTTCGGCCAGTGGTCCGTGCTCTTCCCCATCAACTTCGATGTGCCTTTCAAGATAATACTTAAAAGTTGGGGCAGAGATTTTGTTGGTCTCAAGGATCTTAACCATGGAATCAAACATCTCCGGGATAAGTTTTTCCCGGCCATAGAAGAAGGCCGATGCAACTTCCACTGGTGTGCCGGACTCAGCAAGAGTGAGATTGTATTTAACAAAATCCCGAGCAGTCTCCGGAATAAGATTTAAGCTGGGAGCTTTGATGAAGGTCTTGATGGGTCCGGTATCAGCGCCGACTTCCTCCATGGCCTTCAAATAAAGTTCAAAATGAGAAACCGCTTTCCCGTTTTGATCAATATCACTTTCTTCACCTAGAACGATTTGATTGATAAAACGTAAAAGCTCTGAGCTATAGCCGGTTGGCCGCCAAGGAACGGAAACGCAGGTGATCTCACGCTGAAGAGATTTTAAGAGACTCATGAAATCCCAAACCGCAAAGGCATGGCTTTCCATAAAGGTTCTAAGGCTTTCGAGATCCTTTATCTCAGCATACAAAGGGTGCTTAACAAGGAGGTCTTGCTCGGCCTGAACCGATGTCAAAAATGTCTTTTCCATGGGGGCATCATAGAAGAAAAACTCTGGATTGAAAGCCTTCAGTCGAAGATTTGTTAAAGCTTAGGGGGCTCTTTCATTGGGATAGGCCGCTGAGGGAAAGGGAGACCCTTGTCATGATCCATATTCCAGCGATCCGTCATGAGTTCCTGCCGCTCAACCCGGTAGTACTTTAAAGAGCCATCCAGCTCGTCAAGACGGCGTTTGAGCTCATTTTGAAGCACCAAACGCTCTTGCTTAAGGCTAATCATATCGTCGATGGCCTTGCGCTTTTCGCGCCGGAGCTGATTGATTCTCTCATCGTATTCCGCTGCGACTTTCACTTTTTGCTGATCAAAGGTCCAAAGAAAATTATTGATGTCATTGAGTTGTTTTAAAAAATCATCTTTTTTCACAATCAATTGTTCCCGAAATTTGGTGGCCTCATATACTCGCTGGGCGAGTATAGGAGAATAGAAATTGAGAACGGTTCCCCGGCGAAAATACTCTGAAGTGGAATAACAGGGAGAGAAAGAATCCACGTAGATGGTGAAATAAAAATCTTCCACTGCCCGCACAAAACCTTTGCAGAATTTACGGGAGTCTTTGAGATTCACCTTAAAATAAGCAAGATCCCCGGCCCGAAAAAACTTTGTGTTATTGTTCTCAACCTGAACCTTGAGAATCCTTGAAGATTGGTCTTTGTCGGAAACTCTTCCCGTGAATCTTTCATAATCAATATTGGGATTAATCGCCCCCCTGTTATCGGGCTCAAGCACACCTTCCCGGGGAAAATCCGGGGTCACAATAATGCCATGGGCCGGCTCAAGGAAAAGAGCTGATAAAAGCAGGCTTAAAAAAAGAATTCCCGAATGATGGCCAAACAATCTCATGCTTTTTATTATGAGTCAGATCTACTCAGGAACCAACGACTTTAAACCCGACCTATTCAGGAGACTATAATGGAATTCTTTATCGACACTGGCGACATCAACGAAATCAAAACCGCCTACGAGTGGGGATTTATCGATGGGGTCACAACCAACCCTTCTCTCGTTGCCAAGACAGGAATGGGTCAGAAAGAACTCATCACTCAGATTGCAGAAATCGTCGATGGACCTATTTCAGCTGAAGTGATCGCCACTGAGGCCAAGGCCATGATCTCTGAAGGTGAGGAGCTTGCTAAGATTCACAAAAACGTGGTGATCAAATTGCCTATGACAAAGGATGGAATGATTGCCTGTAAGCACTTCTCTCAAAAAGGCATCAAAACCAACGTGACTCTTATTTTCTCGGCCAATCAGGCCCTCCTTGCTGCGAAGAACGGAGCCACCTATGTCTCTCCCTTTGTTGGTCGACTCGATGACATAGGCCAGACAGGAATGGATCTCATTCAGGAGATCCGGGTTATTTTTAATAACTATGATTTTGAAACAAAGATCCTCGCCGCGTCCCTTCGGCACTCTCAGCATGTAAAAGACGCTGCTCTTCTCGGGGCCGATACAGGTACTCTTCCCTTTAAGGTTATTGAGGCCCTTTTTCATCATCCTTTAACTAAGAATGGTTTAGATCAATTCCTCGCAGACCACGCTAAGTCCAAGAAATAAAAGGCCTAAAAAATCTCATTTTCCTCTCCAGATGACCGATAAAGCTTAAGGTCACTCTGGAGAAAAAATGAGAACGACTCTCTTTATCTTTGCCCTCTTCTTCCTCGCTTCTTGTAATCAAACTGAGACAGGTTCAGTCTCCCGGGGCAATATTAATGCCGAGGCCCCCTATCTCTGGACCTCTTCATTTCCAAAACAATTACATATCTCTTCCGCCTTTAATGCTCAGCCTTCGGACATCACCAGTATTCGTGCCGTCGGTGATGCCTGGACGACAGCGGTGGAAAATAAAAAAACATTCTTCACTTACACAACCGGTGCAACAGAGAAAACTGTGGGCCTAGGCTCCACTTCGGCCCTTAACGATGGAATCCTTGGAGTTTATAAGGCCACTACCTGGCCATATCCTGACTACCCGGACGCTCTTGCGGTCACTCAGATCTTTGCCTATCGCTATAACGTAGGCTCTTCCAGTGAGTATGTGGACATTCAGGAAGCTGATATCATCATGAATTATCAAAACTTTCATTTTGATGATCCGGCAGTGACCTATGACTATGACCTCAGAACAGTCATGCTCCATGAGATGGGTCACTTTCTGGGACTCTCCCATAAGTCGCGATTTTCCAACCGCAATGATTCTGTGATGTATCCAAGTATCTACAATACTGAAGTCAAACAAACTCCCAAACTCATCGACGTGGGCGACATTGCTTCCAAATATAGCATCACTCTCTCTGGGAGTGGTTCTCCTGCTATTCAGGGTCAGGGGATTAAGTATGAGCCTAAGGGCCCTGGGGCCGCGGTGAGAATTATTCTTGAATTAAAGGCCAACGGCGACTGCGTTCATTATGAAGATGGCGCAGAGATCCTGCGCCACCATATAGATAAAATCTAGAGAAATTTCTTAAGCTCTTCCACTGTCATTTTACGGTGAACCGGATGCTCCCCTCCAAGTGACTTGGAGAAAGAGTTCGATGAGCCATAAGTGTATTGCTTAAATTCAGAGTCAAAACTCATTCCGTAGAAGCGATTCATTTCCTGAATGAATTCTTCAACGAAGATCGGGGCCTTGGATTTTTTATCCACCATGTAGCGCATGAATGGTTTAAGTCCACCTTTCTCAGATGTTTTAGAGTCCAGGTAGCGCATGAATCGCTCCCCGAAACTGTAGGCCGCACGATCAGTCGTCCGGGTATAGTAAGGGTGATTAGACATGCGTGAAGAGCCCATCATGCTGCTCGACTTCTGGTAGCCTTCATCTCTCCAGCTCGCCAGGGCCTCATCCAGCCATCCGGAGTTTCCGTTAGCAGGCATTACACCTCGTGCAAAATAAGAATGAAAAAGCTCATGCCCCAGAGCACTCCGAGATGTCATCGTGGCCCCACAGTATTCCATCCCACCAAGACCAGCATTATAAACGATGATTTGTGAGTGGAGGAAAGGGCCGTAGTCACTTTCAAGCTCCTGCATGATTTCAACAGTGCTTGATTTTAACTCTTCCAGCTTTCGCTTTGAACCCATCATGCTTCGCTTGAGATAAACGACTCCAGGAAGCTCCCGTCCATCAATTGACTTAAAAGAGAATCGTAATTCCTCCATATCCCCTTCAGGCATGGTGTGAAAAAAGATACTGGAAGAGGTGTAATAAGATGGATAGCTGATCTTATAAGAATTGTTTCGAAGGGCCCGGACCGATCCGTTGGTATAGATCACCTGGTTTGAACCGCCGCCTTGAAAATTCACAGTAAAGCTCATTTCCACCTGATCAAACTCGAAATTTGCAGGAAGATAGCGCTCAAGGAATTGTCTCTCAGAGAGATCTGAAGTCCAGAAAGCCGATCGCACCCCTGTACCTGTGAACTCTACGAGAGTCTTAAGAGGAACTTCTACCACCAGGGTATGATTTCCACGTGAAGCCTCGATATCCAGCACGCGAAGGGTTGTCTCCCCTTGAGGAGTTCTGGTTTCTGTGGCCGACACCACCTTTCCATTAAACTTGATGGAAGTAGGGGCCTCAACACTATCAAAAATAAGCCGTCCGCTCTCAGGCATATTCAAGGAGATGGTCGCTGTCGCAGAAGCGGACCTCCCACCGATATCGTAATTAATCTCATAATCAGCAGTTTTAAAGTCAGCAAAGACGGCCTTTGAGCCGCTGATAGAAAAAGACTTGGGTCGGTGGACCAGATCATTGCTTCCGGCAAGAGCAGAGCCACTTAAGGCCAAAGCGAGAATAAGGCTTTTCATTATTTTCTCCTTTGAAAATCGAACTATTTGAGCAAATTAGTCCACTGGTGTCTATGCACGGATCTTCTTTGTGAGGATTAGTAAGTTTTGCGCTGCAACAAAGAAGAAGCGCAAGCGTGTCAAAAGATTAAGATCCTACCAACAATTTGCTTTGCCAGAGTTCTCTCAATAAAGGCATGAAGAACATTTATGGATAGAATCAAATCCGATAGCCTTCAGCATATCCTTTGGGAAGAAGTCGCCTCTAAGGCCCTAAAGTCGAGCATCGGCTTTATCCTTATCGCTATTATCTGCTTTTTTTTCTACGCTCAACTCGAAAAGTCCGGGCCTTTTATCCAGGCCCTTACACTCATCATCATTGCCTTTAATATCCTTCGGATGAAGATTGCCAAAGACATTCTGGGGGGGCAATCGACCCCAAAATTAAAACAAACCCTGAAATTAGTGATCTATGCCAATTCTCTTTGCTGGGGAATCATCTTTTTTGTAGCGAGCTTCGAGAGTAAAAGCGAGGGTCTCGTTTTCATGGTCACCATGACCATTCTTATGTTTTTTATCGCTGCCTCGCTCGCGACACTGGCCTATATCAAGAGCATCTTTTTTTTCCATCAAGTCGTTATCCTTCTCCCCACCATAAGTCTCTTTCTCTACCAAGACTATGCGGGCATCAATACCAAAACTTCAATTTTTGTCGTTCTCTACATACTTGTCATTCTCTACCAGTCTCGCCAGTACACAACCTATCGTTCAGAAATCGAGCAAAGACTTTTAAACCAGCTTCGCTTAACGAGTTCCAATGAGGAACTCCGTCGAAGTCAAAATCTGCTTATTAATCAGACTCAAAAACTGATCGAGACTTCAAAACAATCTGCTCTGGGTGAAATGGCCGGCGGGCTGGCCCATGAAATCAACAATTCAACCATGGTCATCCTCGGCTCTGCCCAACAAATCGAGAGGGACCTTCGGATAGTGAACGCTCTTACACCCAAGAATGAAAAAAGGATTCAGAACATAGTGGATGCGGTCGAGAGGATGAAAACTGTCATCGATGGACTTAAGTTTTTTTCAGGCGAGATGGAGAGTGTAGACAGGACACCGACATCGCTAAAGTCCATTCTCGAAAGGACGCTTCATTATTCTCAGGAGATGCTCAGGGCCCATGAGGTCAAACTACTAATGGACAAAATCCCTGATGTAGAAGTTGATAGCCATCCATTTCAAATCACACACATTCTTTTTAACCTCATAAAGAATGCCGATGATGCCCTAAGTGCTGTAGAGAAAAAAGACCGTTGGATCAAGATCGAAACAGTCATTTATAACAATAGACTCAGCATTCACGTAATCAACAGCGGACCAAAGATACCGAAGGATATCCAGCTGAAGCTTTTTCAGCCCTTCTTTACCACTAAGGAGGTCAACCGGGGTTCAGGACTGTCTTTGAGCTCATCAAAGGGCATTGCCATTGACCACGGGGGAGAACTTTTCTTTAATGATGCTTTCTCTCACACCTGCTTCACGCTCGAACTTATTGTTTATAAGCGAGGTGATTCATGACCAATTCAACAGTAAAACTCGACTCACTTTTAAATCTTGAACTAGCATTCAGGGGAAAGAGTGCGGCCCTCTCCAACTCGATTTTTGCGGTATTCATTTATTTTTATTACTTCGGAATTGCTGAGCACAAGGGCGCGGTTCAGGGCCTTGCAGTCATGATGCTTTTTCTAGGGCTGACTCGTTATTATCTATCAAGTCAGTTCTTAAAGAGCCCCAAAAATACGGCGACAAGTCTAAAGCTAACCATCATTCTTAATTCACTGACTTTGTCTTCAATCGTTTCTTTTGCACTCTGGGAACTTGACCTTGCGGGAGCTGATTTTGCCATCCTTGGCTGTCTAGTGGCAGGGATGACTGCGGGATCCATCATCTCACTTTCTTATGACCAAAAGCTTTTCCTCTTACACGTGGGAAGCATGCTGGGCTCACTCTCGTTACTGTCCCTATTTAAATACTCCTATGGCAATCACCCTGAAGGACTGAAACTCTCCTTCATCATTATTGCTTATTTCTTTTATCTTTACTTTCAATACAAAAACTTTAATCGCCAAACCCTCGAGAAGTTCAGCTATCAAAAAAAACTTGAAAAATCCTATGAGGAAATTCAAAAGAGCACCCAGAAATTAATTCAGGCCTCCCGATTTGAAGCCTTGGGGGATATGGCCCAGGGTCTTGCCCATGTATTTAATAACTCCACCATGGTGATCCTTGGTTCGGCCCAACAAGTTGAAAGGGAGCTTTAGAAAGA
>CAZPFM010000022.1:0-12395 GCA_964585845.1 uncultured Bacteriovorax sp. | reverse complement strand
AAAGGTCTCTGGTACCGGGTGAGTCTCGGGCTCTTCAATACGGTGGATGAAGCTAAGAAGTACATCCGGGATGAGCAAAGCCTCTTTGCTGGTCAGGATCACATCATCACTGAAATTCGCTAAATTTCTTTTTAAGATCCGTTTTAATGTCTTTCGGTAAGAAGCTCTTTTCCAGGGCCCAGCGATTCATGGTCATGATCTCAGAGTCTTTAAATCCAAGTCTTCTGGCCACTTCATACTCGTGTGGAAGATCGATTCCCATAAGATGGGGATCATCAGAATTAAGAGTCACCTTCACACCCTTATCGAATAGCTTTTTTAAGGGGTGTTCTTCAACTGTAGGAACAATATTAGTGAGCCAGTTAGATGTGGGACAGACTTCAAGGGCCACATCCCGCTCTTTAACAAGCTTCATGACAGCTTCATCATTAATGATCTGAACGCCATGCCCGATTCTTTCGGCGTTAAAGACCTCAAGGCTTCGGCGAACGTGATCGGCCGAAGAGTCTTCTCCCGAGTGGACAGTAACACCGAGACCTTCTTTTTGAGCTTTTAAAACGGAGTCTCGATAGTCGGAGAATGATTCTTCGGTTTCGAGATCCGCTAGATCAATCCCTACGAGGCGATCAGCGTTTTTATGATGAGATTTTCTGTAACGGAGAATGTCATCAGTGGCGGAGAGGTTTTTTTGAAGATCCAGTGAGCGGGGCATGATGTGGATAAGACCAATCTGAATCTGATACTTCTCCATCCCCTGAGTGATACCATCGATCACTCCTTCGATAATCTCATCAAAGCCAATGGATTTATTTTTTTGAATAAACACAGGAGCAAAACGAAGCTCCACGAGTTTTGAACCTTCCCGGAAACAGTCTTCCACATTCTCAAAGGAAACACGCTTAATCGCTTCATAAGAACAAAGGACCTTCTGAGTGGTCCAGAAGGAATCAAGAACAGCTTCAAGTGAAGTCATGGGTCGCGTGACAGTGACTTTTTTATAAAGATCATCCGGTGATTTAGTCCCCAGATCGATATTGTGAATTTTAGCGAGATCCATGATCGTCGAGAAACGTACACTTCCATCGAGGTGGCGGTGAAGTTCAACCTTTGGGAGATTAAGTAGATTCCCCATTAGTAGAAGAACCCGACTTCAAAAGCCAGAGAAAGCCAACCCAGAGTGAGTTCCCGGGCACGGCGAGAAGTTTCTGCATCATCAAGCTTATCCCGTTTCACTGGGGCAAAGTTATAGGAGATCTTCGGCCCATAGTAGAAATTTGTCTTTGAGCGCTTGATCAGACCATAGCTCGTCGTAAGTCCATAGCCCTCATAGGTACGGTCGACAAAGGATTCTTCAATGCGCAGGTAGTTCACGAAGACATCAATATTTTCAAAGACGTTTTCTGTCTGCCAAAAATTAAGAAACAGCTTGAATCGGTAAGAGACACCAAGTCCCATACCCGTGAGAGTTTCTTTTTGATTTCCAGGGCGGCCCGGAGCTTCGTCACCCTGTTGTTCGGCCACAGCATCAAAGGCAACCTGATGGCGGAAAACATGGGCGCCCCACCAGATCCGGTCATAGCGCTCACTTCTGCGCAAGTAGGTGAGATCAAATCCCAGGACATCATCCAGGTGTTCGTAGTCAGCGGAGAGATGGCCAGAGAGGGAAAACCGGTTCCGGTCAGTGCCGGTGTATTTTCTCTGATCACGAATCCCGAGATCGGTATTGAGATCATAGATCATGCTCTCATGACGAAGAAACTTCTCCGGCTTTTTAATAAGGATCTCTTCAGTGGGAACCTCAGAGTAATCTTCTACGTGAAGGTAATCATCCCAAGCCGCTAGGGAGATGGAAGGGAGAGTAAGAATGAGAAATAAGTATTTCATTATTTCACCGCCAGCATGTCGAAGTTTTCGCCCGGAAGATCTTCAAGACCCATGAAGTCTGAGAGCTCGAGTTTTTTTAGAAGATGATCGTATTTCACATTCTGAGAATTGATCTGAGAGAGGATGAGGTTATCCAGGGCAAGTTTAATTTCCGGAAAAGTCGCCCGCCCGGCCATGTAGTTATCCAGAACAGAGTCGTAGTTCTTCTGGGCATTCTTTGTCTGGTAATCTGAGATATCTACTTTCTGCTCAAGGAAACGGAGATTTTTAAAGATCGTTCTCACTTCAATCTCTAATTCCCGGCGGGTGTTAAAAAAGGAGATCTCTGCAATTTTCTTATTGATATGGGCCAGACGGTTGGTGCGGCCATTGAAGAAACCGCCGTCCCCAAAGAGAGTCCAGCGCATGTTGATTGAGGCCACAATTTCAATGTTTCGATTCGAGCCATCTAAATTAGGGGAAGTATCATAGGTCCAGGAAGTTCCCTGTGGATCAAAATTTGTCCGGTAGGTGCCAAGGTTGAGGTCAAACTTCGGTAGGGGAAGGTTATCCCGCAGGGCTTTTTCATAAGAGCGGCTGGCATTGTCGTAGAGGAGCTTGGCGTTTCTAAACTCCACACTCTGTTCCTGGGCCGAACGAAGGGCCGCTTCCATGGAGACATTCACGGTGGTGTATTTAAGCTGTTCCAGAGAGCGGTAATTTCCATGGTAATCATCTCCAAGGACCACGGCCATCTCTCTTTCCGCCTGACCCACCTGAAAGAGAGCTTCCTGGTACTGGGTTTGGGAATTAAGATACTCGGATCGTGTCTGATAATATTCCTGGGCGCGGATCTTTCGGAGCTGAAGTTTTTCCCGGGAAAAGCGATGAATGAAAGAAGCCTGCTTAAGCTTTTCCTGATAGTAGCGCATGACCGCTTTGATTCTTAAAAGATTAAAGTACTGAGTGATGAGAGAGAACTTTAACCGACGTCTGCCTTCGCTGAGGGCAAGGCGTGCGCGCTTTAAGGTCTCGTTCTGATTCTGGTAGGCGAGATAATCCCGGCCCCAGTTGAAGAGAGTGTAATTTTCGATGGCAAGACCCAGGTATCCAGTGGGTGCATTCTGAGCACCCATCGTAGGAGTCGACTGAGAAGACTCACGGATGCGGTCGATTCGATGATCACCTGTTACAAGTTCGAGCCCCACATCAGGTAACCAGAAGCTTTGCCAGAGATTCGTTTTAAGAAGATCGATCTGCTCTCTTTGCTCACCCCGGATGCGTTCATTAGGATTACGACGAAGCCCTTCTTCTAAAACAGACCGAAGATCTAGGACTCTTCCTGAATCAGGAATAGACCTGGTGACCTCGGATCGACGACGAGTCTCTGGAAGAGCATCAGACTCCGGCAGAAGGGAAGTCTCCATGATCGAGAGATCGTCCTGGGCCAATCCAGGAAGGGCCAGGAGGATAAAAATGAGGAACATGTGCATAGGAAAAAATACTAGCACCAAAAAAACTGAGAAGTAAAATCAGATATTAGAGAGAAAGACCGGGGCAACCGGAGCGAACGATGTTTTCTTCCATGTGGGCAAGCTGGAGAGTGGCTAAATGAAGTTCATTGCGAACACGGACGTGATTGGCCTTCAGGCGGGCCTTAATGCCATCTCTGTCTTCGGGAGTTTTACGAGTGAGAGACTCGTTTCTCTGGAGAAGGGAGGAGAGTTTTTGTTGCATTCGAATTTTGTTCTCTCGTTCTTTAAAGAGTTCCTTGCAACGGAAACTGAGATTGGGTTTAGTGATGGCATCTTGCAGCAGGTCGCTTTCCTGGGCCCTCGAGAGGCCCGAAAGCGCCAAAACAATGACGGTTAAAATCAATCTCTTTCCCATAGGAGAATTCTAACATCCTTCGGGATTAACGCAAAGTTGAATATGTGTCTCAGGTTATTGTCGGATAAACATGCTTTCAGTTAAGATGAGGGGTCAAATCATCCTAGGTAAATACCATCATGGCCTCAGTGCAGATTCTTATTCCGGCCCGCTATCAATCCAGTCGTTTTCCCGGTAAGCCCCTTGCTCTCATCGCAGGCAAGACCATGATCGAACGGGTCTATGAAAACTGTAAGGCTTCGGGGTTTGCGACGGCAGTAGTGACTGATGATGAGAGGATCGAAAAAGCTGTCCGAGGATTTGGTGGGGAAGTTTTCAGAATCGATGATGATGTGCCTTCGGGCTCAGAAAGAATCGCTCTTTGTGCGGAAAGATTTCTAAAGGGAAAGGTTGATCTCATTATCAATGTTCAAGGGGATGAGCCGCTTTTGAAGGGAGACATTCTTAAGGATCTGGCCCATTTCCATCTGGATTCCCCTTTTGAAGTGACAACTCTTCTGCGTGAAAGGAAACGTTCTGAGGAAGACTTCAGAAATCCAAATGTTGTGAAAGCTGTTTGGAGTCAGGGGAGTGGAGAGTGCCACTATTTTTCCAGAGAAAGCATTCCCTTTGATAGAGAGGGGAGCGCACAGTCTCCCTGGTATCAGCACATCGGTGTTTATAGTTACCGTCCGGAAGCTCTGGCCAATTTTGTAAAATTTAAAATCTCTCCCTTAGAGGACCTTGAGAAGCTTGAGCAGCTCCGGGCCCTGGAGAACGGATACCGAATCGGGGCGAAGCTCACGACTCAAAAACTTATCGGCGTAGATGTCCCGGAAGACGTAAAAAAAGTAGAAGGAGCTCTTGGTGAAACATTCCCATAGTAAGAAATACATCTTCATCACTGGTGGGGTGACAAGCTCCCTCGGTAAGGGCTTAGCGGCCGCCAGTATCGGCTGCCTCCTGGAGCGCCGGGGAATTAAGATTAACATGCTGAAGATGGATCCATATATCAACGTCGATCCAGGGACCATGAGTCCGACTCAGCACGGGGAAGTCTTTGTTACAGACGATGGGGCCGAAACAGATCTGGATCTCGGTCACTACGAGCGCTTCACCTCCTTGCATCTTAAAAAAGAAAATAATTTCACCACTGGGAAGGTCTATCTACAGGTGATTGAAAACGAGAGGGAAGGAAAGTACCTTGGGAAAACGGTTCAGGTCGTTCCTCACATCACTGATGAGATTAAGCGCCGGATCCATATGGCCGCAGAGAACTGTGATCTATTGATCGGAGAAATCGGCGGGACCGTCGGTGACATTGAGTCCCTCCCATTTATGGAATCCATCCGTCAGTTCGCCTTAGATGTGGGCACAGAGAATGTTCTTTTTATTCACCTTGTGCTTGTTCCTTATATCGAGGCGGCCGGGGAGCTAAAGTCTAAGCCCGCTCAGCACTCCGTAAAAGAAATGCGCTCCATCGGTCTATTTCCTCAGATCATCGTTTGCAGAGCTGACCGGGAAATTGAAAACTCCATCCTCGAGAAAATTTCTCTTTTCTGTAACGTTCCTAAGCAGAATGTTTTCCAGAGTATCGATATGGATCTCATCTACAAGGTTCCGAAGGCCTTCCATGATCAGGGTCTTGATCGTCGTATCACTGAGCTCTTAGGCATGTGGGCGACTGAGCCGAAGATGGATGAGATCAATAAGGTTATCTACAATTCCGAAAATCCTCTCAAAGAAGTAAATATCGGGATCGTGGGTAAGTACACGGAGCTCATCGAATCCTACAAGTCTCTTGATGAAGCCCTCAGGCATGCGGCAATCTCCAATCAGGTTAAGCTTAACCGCATTTACATCGACGCTGAGGATCTCGAAAAGGGCATTAAGACAGACCTTTTAAAAAGTGTGGATGGAATCCTTGTTCCGGGTGGCTTTGGCTCCCGGGGAACAGAAGGAAAAATTCAGGCGATCAAGCACGCAAGAGAAAGTAAGATTCCCTTTTTCGGAATCTGTCTTGGTCTTCAGCTCGCGGTGATTGAGTTTGCAAGAAATGTCGCAGGCATTAAGAATGCTACTTCCATGGAATTCTCTGACTCTGGAGAGATGCTCATTCACTACATGCAAGGGCAGACCAGAGATGGTGCCAAGGGTGGAAGCATGCGTCTGGGAGCTTACTCCTGTGAGTTTAAAAAAGGATCTCTCGGAGAAAAAGTCTATGGCACGACCAAGATTTCCGAGCGCCACCGCCACCGTCTTGAAGTGAATAATGAATACATTAAGACCCTCACGGATAAGGGACTCATTATTTCAGGCAAGAACCCTGAACTAGATCTTGTGGAAGTTATTGAACTCGGAGACCATCCCTATTTCATTGGCTGCCAGTATCATCCGGAATTTAAATCAACACCATTTAAACCCCATCCGCTCTTTGCCAATTTTGTGAAAGCAAGTGCGAAGCTTTAAGGAATATTTATGAAAAAAATGGACTTCTATATCGGCCCCTGCGTAATCGAGAGTGCAGATCTGGCTAAACAGATTACTGAGCGCCTCTTAAAAGACCTCGAGCCCTTTAAAAATGAAATCAATCTTCATTTTAAAGGCTCCTATGATAAGGCCAATCGCTCATCATTTACTTCCTACCGTGGACCTGGAATCGATGAAGGACTCAAGATTCTTTCGATGATTAATAAGGAATACGGTCTTCCGACTCTCACGGATTTTCATACTCCGGATCAGGCAGAGCCGGTCGCTCAGGCCGTGAGCGTTCTTCAGGTCCCGGCATTTCTTTGCCGTCAGACGGACATGATCTTTGCAGGAGCAGAAGCTTGTAAGAAGTATGACCGTGAACTCAAGGTGAAAAAAGGTCAGTTCCTTTCACCTGAAGAGACAAAAAATATCGTGGATAAGGCGAGCCACTTTCTTCCAAAAGAGAAGATTATCCTCACTGAGCGGGGTTCATCATTTGGCTACAATAATCTTGTTGTGGATATGGCCTCTTTCCAGATCATGAAATCCTTCGGAGTCCGCGCCGTTCACGATGCCACTCACTGTGTTCAGCGACCCGGAGGTCTTGGAACTGCCACCGGAGGCAAGCGGGAGCAGATTCTGGTTCTCGCTAAAGCTGCCGTTGCGGCCGGAGCGGATGGGATTTTCATGGAGTGCCACCCGAATCCGGAAAAGGCCCTCTCTGATGCGGCCACGGCCCTGCCACTGGATTCCGTGAAAGGTATCGTTGAGAAACTCCTTAAGATCAGAAGAGCGGTAGAAGAATGAGCCTGCGAGATACATCAAAGAAGTTTGAGTCAAAGTTAAAAAAGATCAAGGTCTGTGTATTTGACCTGGATGGGATCCTCACGGATGCTCATGTCTGGTGGGCCAGTGAAGAGGTGGGTTTCAATCGAAACTTCAATATCTATGATGGCTACGGGATGAAGATTCTCATGAAGGCCGGTCTGAAAGTCGGTGTCATCACAGGTGGAAACTCTGTGTCTGTGGAAAAAAGAACAAGCCAGCTCGGTCTGGATTTTGTCTATGCCGGAAATGAAGATAAGCGTGAAGCCTTTAAGGATGTTTTGAAAAGATATGGTGTCGAAGCTGATGAGGTTCTCTATATGGGGGATGAACTCTTCGACCTTCCCCTTTTAAAGAAAGCCGGATTTTCTGCCACTGTTCCCAATACATCTGATGAAGTGAAGGAACTCGTGGATTACGTTACAATCCGGAAGAGCGGGGAGGGCTGCGCTCGCGAAGTGATTGATCTAGTCCGCTATGCTCAGGGGATCGTTCCGATCCACGAGGAGTTCTAATGCTCGGCAAGCGAATCTATAAGACTCACATGCTCACTATTTTTCGTGTCATGGTCTTAGGAGTGGTGATTTTCTTTGTGAACGATTTCTATCTTGAGACGATCACAAACTCGACCTTCCTCTCCATGATTGATTCCCCTCTCGCTCCTTTTTTGAAGAAAGCTGTGGTCTTCTTGAAATTCCATTACCGTTATCCCGCGGACTTTTTAAATCTTCTTTTAGTCGTTCTCACACCGGCCTTCTATTTTGCCTTTATCCGTGGAGTACGTTTTCATGAGAAAGGTTTTGTCTTTAATCGGGGTGTGCCTTTTCTGGATCACACTGTTTTCTATGAGGATGTTAAGTCTTATAAACTGCTTCACCCAAAGCAGGCCATCTGGCTTACGACAAAGGGGGGAGACTCTTTCATTGTAGGGGATAATAACATTGAGCGTGTGATCGCCATCCTTGATCAGCACAATGTTCCAGGGGATCTCACCGTGGATCAATATGTAAAGCTTGTCAGCAATTACAAACGATTCGTCGTCTTCTGTGTGATCGCATTTTTCATCATTTTTGCGATTCGTAAGCTAGGGGCTTTTCTTTCGGGGCTTTAGATTAGTCTTTAAGAAGCTTCAGGGCCATGGCGCTGAAGTTAGAGGATTGGGCGAGGATGGAAGAGGCGGCGTCGAGCTTGATCTCTCCGCGAATTTTTTCTGAAGCTTCGAAGGCGTAGTCCGCATCCATGGTCTGGGAATAAGAAGCCGACTCATTCGTCTTCGAGATGTCGAGATTGTTAATAGCACTTTCCACACGGTTTTGTACGGCCCCTAGATTGGCCCGTGCGCTGGAAACCTTCTGGATCGCCTGATCAATATAGCCGAGGTTCAGGCGAGCCTCCTCAGCATTCACAACGGTAGAGTCAACAAGGCCCATATTAAACTCAGTCAACGCGAAGTTACCTTGATCAACGCGGAACTTTGACTGGGAGTCGTTTCCAGTTCCGATCTGATACTCTCTGATCTGAGATCCACCTGTTGAAGCTAGAACGTCGAACCCATTTCTTGAAGTGTCGTGGATGACTCGCTCGATCTCTCTTCTCATCGCCATGTATTCGACGTTGATAAGCTGTCTTTGTTCGTTTTGAAGATGGCCGTTGGAAGCTTGCATGGAGAGTTCCTTGAGACGAACGAGCATACTGGAGATCTCATTCATCGAACCTTCAGCGATCTGGAACTCAGAGATCGCGTCGTTAGCATTACGAAGGGCAGCTGTCTTAGAACGAATTTCTGTTTTAGTTTTATTACCGATGGCAAGAGATGCGGCATCGTCGGCGGCAGAGCGCACGCGAGTACCGGCAGCTAATTTGCCGGAAGCGTTTTCGACTATCTTGTTGTGTTCACTCATCGCGCGTTGTGCTTGAAGAGCGGCCACGTTTGTGTTTATTCGCATCAACTAGTCATGTTTGTCGTCCTTGAAAAAAGTTTTTCCCGTCAACGCCTTTTGACGGAAGTTTGCTAACTTATCGGAAAGATAGGGAGATTGCGTGAGAGAAAAAAGTGGACTGAATCGTTTTTTCGACCAGGGTGCCTCCTTATTTTGGCACATCTAAGTCACAGGAAATTCAGCCGAGCAAGTCGTGAAATTTACATTGGAAAAAGAGGCGTCACCGAGAGGTTTTCTAACTTTGATCCTCAGAAGGGGACTAAAAAATAAAGAATAAAAAATTAAAGTTTTTTCCCTAAAGTCGACGTGTCTAAGAATTGGGCAGTTTTGATTTCCATCGGGCCTTAGTCAATTTATCTTTTTTGTCTCAAAATGAAGGGATGAAAGAAGCTCTTTTGATCCTCGGGGATCAGTTATTCCCTTCCCATTTCTATGAAAAGTATCAGTCGGCGACGGTTTTTATGGCAGAAGATATGGGGCTTTGTGTTCATTACAAGTATCACAAGCATAAGATCGCTTTCTTTCTCACCAGTATGCGGAACTACCGGGACGAACTCCGATCCAAGGGACACACTGTTCATTATGAGACCTTTTCCGAAGAAAAATTCTGTCAGCGTTTAGAAGTGTTTCTTAAGCAAGGAAAATACCAGAAGCTGATTTGTCCTGAGATTGACGACAAATTCTTTGAGACGGAAATTTGGAACTTAGGGAAAAAGATTAAGATCGAAATAGAAACCATCGAGGGACCTAAGTTTCTCTACCCACGAAAAGATTTTGAAAATTACCTGAAACTTCATCCTAAACCTTTTATGAAATCCTTCTATGAGAGGGCGCGAAAGCGAGATGAGATTCTCCTTGAGAAAAAGGATAAGCCGCTGGGAGGGAAGTGGAGCTTTGATTCAGAGAACCGCAAGGCTCCACCTAAAGAACTCGAACTTAAGACGTCCCCAAAGCATGGCCCAGGTGAACATTTCGAAGCAGTGAAGAAAATCGTGGAGAAAAGATTCTCTGAACACCCTGGCGATTTAAATGACTTCTGGCTTGCGACTTCAAGGCGAAGTGCTCTCGCAGACCTGAATCATTTTATTAAATTTAATCTCCGCAATTTCGGAGATTATCAGGATGCCATCACCAATCGGGACCCATTTCTCTTTCATTCTATTCTTTCTCCATACATCAATATCGGCTTTCTCACTCCTCAGGAAATCATCGAGAAGGTGATTACTGAGTATGAAGCAGGAAAGGATCTCTCGCTTCACTCGGTAGAAGGCTTCATCCGACAGGTGATGGGCTGGCGGGAGTTTGTTCGTGGCATCTATCAGAATTTTTCGGAAGAAGAGGAAAAGAATAATTACTTTAAACACACTGGGAAGCTTACTAAAGCCTGGTACGACGGAACCACAGGCATTCCACCGGTGGATGATGCGATTAAAAAAGCCGTTAAACTCGGCTACTGTCACCATATCGAACGCCTGATGCTTCTTTCGAATCTCATGCTGCTTTGTCGCCTCGATCCCAAGGAAGTTCATAGATGGTTCATGGAAATGTTCGTGGATTCGGCGGACTGGGTAATGGGGCCCAATGTCTACGGCATGGGCCAGTTTTCTGATGGCGGAATCTTTGCGACTAAACCCTATATCTCTGGATCAAACTACGTTCTTAAAATGTCTGATTATAAGAAAGGGGAGTGGTGCGATACTTGGGACGCTCTCTTCTGGTCCTTCATCGGGGATAATCTCAAAACCTTTGAGAAAAATCCCCGGATGAGTATGATGGCGCGGACTTATTCGAAGTTTACACCTGAGAAGAAAGGCGAGATCACTAAGACGGCGAAAGCCTTCATCAAAAAAGTCACCAACTAGCGACGAACGTATTTCGTGACCCGGCACCAGTCAGCGAACTGGGAGCCCGGTGATTTGGGTCTGCAGACAATTTCCATGGATCTTCCACGCCAGAGAGTGCCAACTGAATTAAGGATGTCGTAGGCTTCAGAAGCATCTGTGATGAGAGCACTGACGCTATATCGGTTACGTGTGATTTGTGTGAAGGCGTTTGAACGAAGGGCATTAAATGTCACACGGGCCTGGGGCGCGGAGCACTCGATCATGAAGGCTTCACCTTGAGTGTAGATGCCGGACCAGTTGCCTAGTAGGGGACAGAGGCTATTCGTTTCTTCAACTGATAAAAGCGAGGTTGATTTTGTCTTTCCGAATGCAGAGAAGCTCATAAGTAAACAGATCATCATAATAAATTTCATACAGGCTCCTTCGAGGCTCGTTTGAGGCGAGACTATCGAAAGGGTCATTAATCTGTCTTGTGGATAGGTATTTCTTACAGACTAGAGCGGAACGTAATCAGCTTCGATATAGTAGAGACAATGACTTAACTCAAGAGACCCGGAAGTGTGGGTATACTGCATGAGCTGATAGTTATTGTTAGTAGTGGCCACTGGGCCTGCCACAATTGAAGTGTAAATGGATGAAGAGAAGCTCATGTTAGAAGCCGTAATGGCCGAGGTGCCCCCTGTACCAGTTGTATTGACTCCATGGTTGCGGTATTGGAAGCTACCTGAACCCGGTAAACCACGGGCCTGACATTCCACGAACTCATTTATGCGGCTGCCTGAGAAGGCGATGCCATAACCATTTCTAAAGCTTGAGGCACGCTGCTCTTCAAAGAACTTCGAAGCGGTAAGAACACCAGCTCCTGCCACCCGCTGAACGGGCTTCACTTTAGTGATATTCACCATGCGGACATAGATTCCCGCCTTACCAACATAAGTTGTCCCCCCTGTGTTCCGGACTCTGACCTCGATATTAGCAGAGGCAGGCATGAGGGATTTTGGAATATCCAGAGTCAGGTGTGACATAGAAGTATTAGTGGTACAGAGCTCTCCACCGATTCTGGTGTTGGTGTCTTTATTAAAGAGGGCGGCACAGGCTGACCCACCGGAAGCATACCCAGAGAAGCCAAGAGTGATTCCGTTGAGGTCCCGGTAATCCGTGCTATCCCAGGCAAAACTAGGAAAGTTCATAGCAGGGGCGGCCACAGAGGTGGTGCTAGTCACTGGGACGAAGTTGGTGGTGGCGTTATCCATGGAGAAGAGCGGGATCCAGGATTGCGTTCGCTTAGCATTTGTTTGCTGAACGATAATTTGAGAAGAGGTGATATGCGGGTTACCACCGTCTGTTTTCACCGTCCAAAGTGCATTAGGTGTGACACTTCCTGCTGGGACAGTGACAGAGTAAAGTTCAAGGGGATTAGTCTTTTTATTGATCGTAATCGAAGTGATATCCGTTCCACCGATCTGGAGGCGGATCACAGCATTCTGACCATTGTGGACGTTGTTAGCGACAATCCGCCAGGTATAGGTGTTAGAACCATCAAGATAGTTCGTTCCCATCACCGTTGAGGTGTGAGGAAAGA
>CAZPFM010000021.1:0-12418 GCA_964585845.1 uncultured Bacteriovorax sp. | reverse complement strand
GAGTTCGTTCAATCTTTCATGAAGATGGTGGAATTTCGAACTATGGATAAAATGAGGGAACTGCACTAGATGAGATGGATTCTTCCTGCTCTCCTATTCACTCTGCCTGCCTTTGCCGAATACCGGGCCTACCAGTATATCGTGAAATCCAATGACCCCTACGCCCGCGCCACAGATGCCAAGGCCCAGTACATTGTCTCCACACTCAATCCCCAGATGTATCAGCGCTATCACGGGGGAAGCTTCGTTTCAGTCGATCTTCTCCGCACCTGGATCTGCCCAGGATATACGGGAGGCCGCAAGGCCATTTGTCCTCACCCTTATGATGAGAGGAGTTCCGAATGAGCAGCATCGGTGAACTCAGTAAATCTCAAGTTAAGCAGCTCGACGCTACCCGACGCCAGCAAGAGCGAGAACTCAAATTTGTCAGAGACACTCACGAGACCGTCAAAGGCGAGCTCAAGAAAGCACAGGATGCCGACATCGTGGGTCTTCGCCGGGAACACCAGTCTGAGATCAATGAAGTCGAGGCCCGCAAGGCCAAGATCCTTCAGGAAACTCAGAATAATCTTCAGCATACAAAAAGCATTGTGGATAAACAGATTCACGAACTTAAAAGCACTCTGGCCGAAGAGAAGGCCAAGTTAGAGAACCGTCACGCTCTTGAGCGTGAGCGACTGGTCACTGATAACGAAATCCAACTAGAGGACATCCACCACCGCTACCGCACTCTTTCTAACCGAGTCACTGCTGAGGGACAGGATCAACTTGAAAACAGAAAACATGAGCAGGTTAATGTTTATAGTTCCAATGAAGCTGACTTCGATAATAAACTCCAGCAGCAAAAAGAAAAGTTTTCCACAAACTTTGAAAGAGATCATGTTGCTTTCGAGAAGGCGAAAAATCTCCAGCTCCGAACCAATCAGCGCCAGCGTCTTGAAAAGCATAAGATCCATGTGAATGAGATGGAAAAACTCACACGCCAGCATGAAACTGATCAAAAGCTGAGAGATGAAGCCTTCCGCCGGGATATCGATAAGAAAGAGCACTTCTTTGAGAAAAAATACACAACTCAGAGAAATCGCCACGAAGACAATTTTCAAAAACTTGAGAAAGTGAATAGTAAGATTGTAAATAAGTCCAAGCAGGACGTAGCAAAGAAACTAGAGATCTATACTGAAAGAAAAGAAGATCCTTTCTACGAATTCACTGAACTCTCCCCGACTATGAAAGACCTCGGTGACTCCATTGAAGTCTCTGTTGAAATTCCACCTCATGCTAAGTCCGATCTCCACGTCACCTTCAATCAGAAGGATGTTATCCTGAACTTCAACCGGCGTTATGCTGACGTGAAAAAAGAAGGGGATTCAGAAAGTAGAATCAATAAGGTCGAAACCATGACCAGCCGGATCGATACGGGGACTCACCTTGATCCAAAATCTCTGAAGTCATTTTATGAAGATGGCGTGATGACTTACACTATCAAGAAAAGCTAATCCTGAATCTCAAAACCCGAGTAAGCAAGGCGACTAATTGGAGTGAGATCCTCTTTCACTTCTCTCACTTCTGCCCGAGGGGGACCTTTAGTGCAGAATCGGTGAAGATCCTTGAGGGCCTCGATATCACCTTGGGCAATCACCTTGACTGAGCCGTCCGGCAAATTCTTTACAAAGCCCACAATAGAGAGCTTATTTTGCATCACAAAGTCCACCACCGAATAGCGGAAGCCAACGCGCTGAACCTTACCTTTAATCTCGAGAGTCATTTCTAGCATTCCCTAATGATGGCCAATCTCCTATGAGATAAGCAAGCTTTATTCTAGAGTTAATAGGCCAAGGCACGGTACAATAGGGCCTATGAAGCGCCCCAAACTCGTTCATTTCACCGGGATCCAGACGGATGAATACATTCATGTCCGTGCTTCCATGTCCTACTCTTCTCACGCAAAATTTGAATTCCTGGAAGAACTCAACCAGAACTTAAAAGAGATCGCCATCGTCCCCACCAGACCTATTCAAAGCCTGGGGCTTCTATCTTCTAATGAGTTCAACCTGAAGGTGAGCTGTCTGGATGACAATGATGAAGAAGTGACTCATCGTTTTTACGACTCTGACTCCTTTGGAAATTTTCAATTTAAAATTCCTCTCCCAAAGGGACGGGAGGTCACAAAGCTTAAGATGTTTGAGACCCGCTCCCACCCTGGGCTAGAGCTTCTCATCGGACACTTTATCCCGACCAAGATCAAGGAGCCTAAGAAAATCCTGATCACTGATTTTGATAAGACTCTCGTGGACACTCGTTACTCCACATTGAAGGAACTTTTCACCTCCCTTAGAAACCCGATCCAGCACTTTCCTCCGGTAGAGAATTCAATTAATCTTGTGACCTCGTTTCTTGAGGATGATTTCCAGCCCTTTGTGGTTTCGGCCTCTCCCCACTTCTATGAGAATGCCATCCGGGACTGGCTTTACCAGAGAAAGATCTTCACGGGGAATATCTTTCTCAAGGACTACAGAAATATCTTTTCTTTTTTTGAAGGTGATCTTTCCACCAAGGACTTAAAGTCTCAGGGCTTTTATAAACTCAACACGATCGTGAATATCCTTCTCATGACCGGCATCCCGGATGAGCTTGTCCTTGTAGGAGATGGATTTGAATCGGATACGGCGATCTATCTTACACTGGCAGCTGTTCTCCTTGGAAAGTACGACCCGTGGATCATCTGGAATAGTGTGAAGAAAGAGGAATCCTTCAGGCTCACAAACCAACAGCACTTCCGGTTTCTCTCTAAGATTTACCAGTTAAAAAATATGAGTGACAAAAAGCCCTTAGGATCTGTGAAGATCTTCATCCGTGCCAAAAAAGACAATTATGAAAAGCTTAAAACCAGAAGCTTTGGTCTCGATTTTGCCAATGAACTTGCTCCCATAGTGGAATACTACGTAGGTTAAAAATGAAAACAAAACTTGTTCCCATCCGCGGAAATATTGAAGAAGCTCTTTATCAGGTCGGTCTTGATGAAAAGGCTTCATTTAAATTGCTAGAGGAAAGAGTTAATCACCTTCTCTCTAGAAGCTCCTTTCTTCGCACTGGCCAGGAAATTCTCTCTAAAGCAAAACTTCGCTTTTCACGTCGAAAAGATGAGGAGATAACTTTCTTCCAAAGATGCGTTAAATCCTATGCTGAGGGACTTGGAACTGATCTTAATGGCTACCTGAATTTTCTTTCTCTTTTTGAGATCGCGGCCCATTATGGCCAAAAGCTTCCGGATCTTCAGGCCATTCTCCCTGGATGCACAAGTGTCTTTCTTCGAACCGAGGAAGAAATAAGCCACACTCGCCTCATGGATTTTCCTCTCACCGGTATCTTTGAAGAAAAACCCCGGCTCTATCTCTGGGAAAAGGATGGAAAGCCCCTTCTTCTCACTTACAGCTGCGAAGGTCTGGCCCCTCTTTTTCTCCAGGGACTTCATGGCAACGGTATATCCTTTGCTCTTCATCACAAACCTGGAAACAATTTTTATAAAGAAGGAGCCGGCGTTTTCGAAATCCTCTTTGATCTTCTCTATCAGGACTTAAAACCTCAGGGGATCAAGAAGGATCTGAAGCTTATCCGCACGAAAACAAAATGGGGATTTCTCTTCCTGGATAAAAATGGCCGTCTGGAAAATTATGATATCGAAGGGCCAAGCTTTGTTCAGGAGCACATCGACCTCCCCTTTAACCCACCGCAGGTCCTTACAAATATTCCACTACGAGAGGATGATCCTGCACTGGGGGATTTTATCGCCTTTTGCCAAAGTCGCGAAGAATGGGCCCATAAAAAGCTCAAAAAAAGTTCAAGAACCCATCCCCTTGATCTTCTCACTGACGTAAGTGATCAGAAGAATCGAAACTGGAGTCACCCCGCTGCAACTCTTTCAACTACCGGTGCCCTCTGGATAAACCTCACCCAGGGCTTTCTCGATATTAAAGAAGGAGAAGGCGCCCTTGTCGCCTCAGACCCCATCGTCCGGGTTGACCTGGCAGTAGACAACAAAATCGAAGTTTTAAAAAATGCCGGAAAGAAAAACTCCTTTGAGATGGCCTGGAAGAAAGCCTCTCTGGCCCAGGCCTATTTTGACCAGGAGAAATTTGACAGGGCCTATCATGAACTTCAGATGGCCCGGGCCCTGATTCCAGGACATCCCTGGGAAGATATTTTTCAGTTCTTTCTTTGCTCCTGGGACTTTCTCCTTCTACCGAGCACTAAAGAACTCTCTCATGTCTACAAAACGCTCAGAGAACTTAAACTTCCGAAGCTTCTTGAGGGGCAACAGAAACTCCTCATTCAGCGGATCGAAAAGAAACTTAAGCTCCAGTACACCATAAATCCTTCAGAGGTTCCGCCGGCCGTGAAGAAGCTCTTTGAGCAGGAAAGAGATGCCAATAGGGCTTTATTTTCTGCCTGGATGGGACTAATCTATCCCCGAATGGAACAGCTAACGGTTCACGCGCCTCACTTGAAATAGGTTTCTTATGGGTCTCATTTACGTATTTCCCGTCTCCACAGAAGAGACAGACTTCGTCCTCGATCAGGATGAAAAGCGCATACTCAAATCTTACGGTCTGCCTTATATTTTCTGGATCTACGCCGTTTGTATCATCGCTGTCGTGGGACTCATGTTTTTTGCCATCAGGGAGCCTGTGCTTAAACTCGTCTCTCTGGGAGACGAGACCGATGCCCTTCTGGGTTACTCACTTCTAAGCATGATTGCACTTTCACCCCTGGTGATCCTTGCTTTCTTTTTCTACGAAAAAAGAATCATCCGTTTAGGAAACCAACTGTCCATCGAGCACAGGATTTTTGGACTTAAGATGATGAGCGAAAATCATGAGATTCAATCTGCCCAGGATCTTCTCATCGAACCTTACCTTGACTCCCCCAATGTGGCCCGGATGAACCGAACGCCGGAGAACACAGGGTTTCAGAACAAAGGTTATTTTGTCCTTTATCTTCGCAAAGGAGATAAAAAGATCACCATCGATCGGCATTCACGGAAGGCCGACTTGGAAAAACTAAAGAATCTTATTTATCAGTAGTAGTAAGAGATTCCTGCCAAGGCCCTTGCCCCGGTAAAAGTTGGTCGGATCTTCTCGTATGGACTTGGCAGATCAAGACCAAAAATTTGGGTGTGATGATAACCAAAGCCCAATGAGATTCCTATGTGCTCACCCATGCGGTAGTTGGCCGTAAGTCCTGTCCCCACTGTGAAACCATAACCATTGATCCGAAAAAGATCTCCGAGTTCGTAATTTCCCCAGGGGATTCCCCAGATATCACTCACCCACTTAAGGATGAACCGCTTACTCTCAATGAGACGCAGACCAAAGCTTGGACCAAATTCAACCAGACTGAATCTTTCATCAGCATCCTCTGAGCGGACATAATTAAGACTCAGTTGAAAATCCCAGCGGGGGGAAATCAGCCGCCCACCTCTGAGGTTTACACCAGAGAAGACCACCGAGTCGTTGTTTTTAATCTCGCCAGGCTCATCCTTGAAGCTGATCTGGGAGTTGTAATTCATGTAGGAAAGCGTGTAGAAATTCTTTGTCTGAGATTTAGTGGACTTCTCTTTAAATCTTTCAGCAACAAGCTTCTGGGAGTCCAGGGAGATCATCTCCGTTGAGACATCACTCACCCTGATATAGGCGACCTTACCAGCGACGATCACAGGATAGACCTGGGCCTTATTCCGGGGGATATTCCCCACCCGAATTTTTTTTCCCCGGGACACATACCCGACTGGAGCGCTCATCTGCTGATCAGCGTAGATAACGGCCTTCGGAGAGACCACTATGGCGGTCTGGGAAGCCTCGGCCAGGCCGGTGAAAACGAGGAAATTCAGCGCCATGAGAAGAGGCCAAAACAAGGCTTTTTGGTTCATTTGTACCCGACCGGTAAACTCAGTATTTTCAGTACTTTCTCCTTCAATCATATCCCGCTGCCAGAAAAAAGTGGAGTTAAAAAGACCTCCCTAAATATTCTTCTTTGAAATGCCGAGAAGCCTAGGAGAACAATGGTTTTCGGTGAAGGAATATTATGAAAACTCTATCTAAGGTTATGCTCCTATCCCTGGCGCTCCCCCTCGTTTCCTGTAACGAGAAGGTCTCCTCGCAGCTCCAGAATTCGGCATCAAGTACTGGTAGCACTACTGGATCTACGACTGGTGGATCGTCTGGTGGCTCCTCCGGTGGTACCCCACAAAACAATTACACTTTCGAAGTTTCCATTACCACACCTGCCCAAGCAGGACATGTGATCCATCGAACTGGATTCTCTTTTGATGGTGCTACATATACATCAAGAAAAACCACACCCTGTAAGGTGACATCTCCTGACAATGTGCCGTTTTCGAACGCTATTTTTGATGCTGAAGCGGCCCTGGCCCACGATGCTCGCAACTATGACATCAGTTGTTTTGTGGAAGTCGAAGAGCTAGCCCTATACTTAAATGGTGTTGAGTTTGAGGTGAAAGCTTCACCTAATGCCTGTGAAATCGTCAGTTACTCTCCCTTTGCCTATTTTAGCTATATGCCAGGTGATTCAACCACCACCTACAATACGGTAAAGTGCCCAGAGGGCTGGACTGGTCCTGGTCCTAACCATGTCCCGGTTCCAGGAGATCCTGCCATGAATTGCTCACAGTGGAGAGACACATCCTTTAGCACTAACATCGCTTCCATCCCGGAGGATGATGTTGATCTCTGTCGCTTTAACTACACCTCTGAGGAAGGACCAAACTGTGACATCGGCACAGTGACAATCCAGGAAGCCAATTATATCGACGATCCAGGCGCTCCTGGGACCCTCATCAGGGACCCTTCTCAGCCTACTACGATCAGGACTCAGAAATGCGGAGGAAAAGTTTTCAACTGTCTGAATGGGGCCGTTCGAAAGGGATCGGGGATGAATTCATCACTGTCCTTCACTAATGTTATCTATCACGAGAATACAACGAAAGACACAAGCTACTCAAAGAGATGGTCTCTTCCTGCTTTGATCGATGAGGGCGCTAACCAACTAAATACCAACCGACCTTACATCAATTACCGTCGTGAACTTTCAAATCCAAAATACGACTACGACGATTATCTGAACCCGTCCTACGCGGATGCTTTTAGTCCTGTCTCCAATGGTTTTCCAAATCTTTATGAAACGACATTTGAGCCTGCTCTCATGGGGGGGTATGCCAATAACCGGAAGATGAATCTCACTGGGACCTATGTCACGGCAGCTGAGTTCACGGCCTTCAATACCGCGAATAACTACATCTCTAAACCTATCGCTGCAGAGCCTTTCATGAGCGTGGACCCGAAGTATAGAATCAATCCGTACTACACTTTCTACTGTCTCAATAAGTCTTATGAAAACAAGGCCCGGATCAGGATTGTCATACGGGAATGGGATCGACTCTTCGGTGACCCAAGTACCAACAATAATTTTGACTACCTCACCGACATCTTTCTCGGAAGTGACGGTCTCCTCGACAATGACACTTTCGATAGCTACGGTGAACCTTATAATGACTTTGAAGACTGGGATGACTTTATTAAGCTCGTCCGCTCCCCAGGATCATTTGACGATGCAAACACTGAGTACGAACCTATCCTGGGACCGTTTCACCAAGATAATTTTCCCAAAGACCTTTAATAAAAAAAAAGCCCGGTCGAAACCGGGCTTTTTTTTTGGGAATTATTTTTCCATGTAGTTTTTAACTTTGTAGTTCTTCCCCATGTACCAGAAGATCACCGCAAAGACGCCCATAAGGACCGCGAAGAACATGAAGTACCCCGATGAAGCAACCGGGAAGAAGTTCACCTTGGAGACGTAAGCTGTAATCAGGTTACCGAAGAAGACTGTAAGAAGCCAGATCGACATGATCGCTGACTTCATCGATCGCGGAGCTTGAGTATAAGAGAACTCAAGACCTGTGATAGAGATCATAACCTCAGCACAAGTGATGATGAGGTATGGGAAAAACTGCCACATAACATTCACTTTATCCGCAGATGAGTCCATCCAGATCTGGATGAAGCCCACGAGAGCAAAAGAAGCAGCGGCAACGAACATCCCCCACGTCATACGACGGATTGGTGTTGTTTTAAGACCGAGCTTATCGAGCATCGGGTAAATTCCCATGGAGTAAAGTGGGATAAGTCCCATAACCATGATCGGGTTCCAGGCAGCAATCTGGGAAGCTTCGAATTGAACTCCCATGAAGTTGAGATCCATGGCCATGGCCTGAATCACCCATGAAGAACCGTGCTGATCGAAGAGGGCCCAGAAAACTGAGATGGCAGCGTAGAGCTTAGCAATATCAAGAACGGCCTTAGCACCATCAACATGTTCCTGAGAGTGGTCCTTAAGAGCACCTTCAAGGAAGCTTGTCCCGGCCTTACGGGTCGTTCTGTTACGGATAGCAGAAGCAAGAATGTTTAAAAGACCGTGTCCATCCCCTTTTGTTGGTGGAACGTGAACGAACTCATGCCGTCCCATCCAGAAAACAAAAGTAGCGATGAGCATGAGAACACCAGGGATACCGAAAGCAACAGAAGGACCGAACTCTTTAAGAGTCCACGGAGTCACAAGTGTTGAGAAGAAAGACCCGAAGTTAATCATGAAGTAAAAGAGCTCGTAGACTTTCTTTAAGAGATGAGACTGATCAGCACGGAACTGATCCCCTACGTGAGCAGATACACATGGCTTAATCCCGCCGGAACCAAGAGCGATAAGGGCGAGACCACCGTAGAGACCCATCTTCGTTTCCCAGATAGCAAGAACAGCGTGTCCAGCACAGTAAACTAAAGAGAGATAAAGGATTGTCTTATACTTACCCCAGATCCGGTCAGCGAGGAAAGCGCCGAGAAGTGGGAAAAGGTAACAGGCACCAGCGAAAAGGTGATAAATAGAAGTCGCATCAGCTTCCTGAATCAGGAGGACCTGAATCATGAAGACTACGAGGATGGATCTCATACCGTAGTAGGAATAGCGCTCACAGGCCTCGTTACCTACGATGTACTTAATCTGAGGAGGAAACTTGTTGTCTGTGGCCTGTGCATTCGCTGCGGCCGCTACGGTCTGGGACATCTTGTGACTCCTTTAAAAATTATTCGTCTTTATCGCCGTCATTAAAATTAAAAGGCTTAACCCGCTTATTTCCGCCCAATCTCTTGGGCTTGGAACTGTCGGTATTTTCGTTATTCTCCCAATGACGATACCATGTGTCTGTCTTTTTTTCCTGACTTTTCTCGTCCAGCTCACGAGTAGATTTTTCAATGTCTTCTCGCTTTCTTAGAACAGTTTGGGAGCTTTTTGACACCGAGGCGGCCTTTTCATTCTTACCGGTATAAGCGTTGCCTTCATGGGCGGAGATGTCCAAAGTGACATCACCCAAGATCTTTGTCTGGCATGATAGCCGCTCTTTAGTGATGTGAAAGACATTCCCAAGAAGACGAAGTTCTTCAAAGGTTTGTGGAGATAGATTGAGTTCACCAGACTTCACGACAAGAACGCAGTCACCACAGGTGGCGCAGCCTCCGCAGCTGGATTTAATTTTTTTGCCGGCCTTCTTTAATTGCTGAAGAAGACTCTCCTCCTCATTGAGGTCGAGGACTTCTCCTGAAGGCCAAAGAGTGCATTTGTGGGTCATACAACTTTCTTAATTTGTTTTTCGATAGTCTCGACGATTTTGCCTTTGAATGGCTTCAAGAGAAGACCGAGGTCAACATTCACTACAACTTCGTGCTCCTGGAAGGAAAGCCTGGCCTCAAAGCCTGTTCCTTTGGCAGAGAAAGAAGTATTCGCATCATCAGTCTTTACTTCAGCCTTTACGCCGAACTTTTCGATGACTTCTGGGATGCGTTTTTTGGCCTCTTCGTAGCCGGCATTTTTATCTGTAATATTCGCGTACGGGATTCTGAGTTCCATAAGAATTATCCTTTATCTAGTTCCAGTGGAGCCGAAGCCACCACTACCTCTTTGGGTTTCACCAAGTGTATCTGCTTTCACATAAAGGGCCTGAGTGACGGGGGCCAGGACAAGCTGAGCGATCCGAAGACCATGCTCAATTTCAAAGTCTGTATGACCGAAGTTTCCGATAATAACGTTCACTTCCCCCCGATAATCACAGTCAATCGTTCCAGGAGAATTCACCACGAGAAGTGAAGACTTAAGGGAGAGCCCGGAACGGGGTCTCACCTGGACTTCATATCCTTCAGGGATCTCCATCTGGATGCCAGTAGGAATGAGCTTTCGCTCCCCTGCTTTAACCACAATGGATTTTTTCTCCGGAATCGAGGCGCGGATATCCGCACCGGCGGCACCGGTTGTGGCGTAGAAGGGAAGCTCGAACTCTGGATCATAGTGATCCAGAGTTTTCACCTTAACTTCGACCATTACTTTGCCTTTTTTGCAACTGGAGCAACGGCCTTAACAGAGAGTTTAATTTTCCCGAAGCGGTCAACTTCAAGAACCTTAACATCAACCTGCTGACCTTCTGTGAGGTATTCATTCACATCGTTGACTCGCTCATCGGCGATCTCAGAGACGTGAACAAGACCCGCAAGACCCGGAACGATGTCAACGAAGGCACCGTATTCCTTGATGGTCACAACAGTTCCCTTATAAACAGAACCAATCTTTGGACCATTAAGTTGCATTTCGGCTAGAGAGATCACTTCATCGATTTTAGAGACATCAACACCGAGAACTTTAACTGTTCCGTCTTCAGCAACATCCATGGAAACCTGGAAGTTTTCCTGAAGGGCCTTGATGTTTTTTCCACCAGGACCAATGAGGGCACCGATCTTATCTGGAGCAATCTTGAAAGATTTAATCTGCGGAACACCGGCCTTGAAGCCTTCACGGTGTGAAGTCATGGTTTTGCTCATTTCCCCAAGAATGTGGTGACGAGCAGTCTTGGCCTGATCAAGAGCTTCACGGAAGATCTGCTCAGAAATCCCAGCAATCTTCATGTCCATCTGAATCGCCGTGATACCATCTTTAGTCCCGGCAAGTTTAAAGTCCATATCCCCAAGGTGATCTTCATCACCAAGGATGTCTGTGAGAATCTGATACTTCTCCCCTTCTTTAATGAGTCCCATAGCGATACCCGCGACAGGTCCTTTAAGAGGGACACCAGCGTCCATAAGGGCCATTGACCCTGAACAAACTGAGCCCATAGAAGATGAACCATTGGATTCTAAGACTTCACAAGCAACTCGAACGGTGTATGGGAATGTTTCCTGAGAAGGCATGGCCTTCTTAAGAGCTCTTTCAGCGAGGTTTCCATGACCGACTTCCCGGCGACCAACACCGCGGTAGCCTCGGGCTTCACCAACGGAGAACGGCTGCATGGCATAGTGGAGGTAGAATTTATCATAACCAACACCGTGGATGGAGTCATACATCTGCTCCCCTTCCTTACCACCGATAGTCACAGCGGCAATAACCTGAGTTTCACCACGGGTAAAGAGGGCCGAACCATGAACGTTCTGAAGGACGGAAACTTCTGTTTCGATCTCACGAACCTTTGTCACCGGACGGTTAGCAATTCGTTTTCCTTCGTTAAGAATATCAGCACGCATGAGTTTATAGAGCATCTCATCAGTGACCTTAGCTGCTTCTTTTCCGAAGTCAGAATCTTCAGTCAGACCGAATTTTGCTGGATCAGCTTTAAGAGCTTCTTTGATGGTCTTCTTGAAAGCGGAAGTGGCAGCTGAGCGCTCCTGCTTCACGTTGACTTCAAGAACCTTGCGGGCCGCAGATGTGAACTCTTTTTCCGCAGCAGACATAAGGGCCGCGTTTGGATTAACGGGAGTAAAGTCGCGCTTTTTAACTCCAACCTCTTTAACCATCTGATCAACGAGCTTGCAGAATTCTTTAATGTTGGTGTGACCGAAAGTGATGGCCTCAAGCATATCGGCTTCAGAGACTTCATCTGCCTCACCTTCCACCATAAGAACCGCATCCGGCTTACCAGCAACAAGGAGTTCAAGGTTTGAGTTTTTAAAATCTTCTTTGCTTGGGTTAAGAACGAGTTTTCCATCGATCTTTCCAACTTTGGCAAATCCGAGAGGACCATTGAAAGGCACATCCGAAATCGCCAGGGCCGCGGAAGCACCAAGACCAGCGAGAACCTCAGAGTCTCCGCCTCCGTGAGACATCACCTGCGCGGTAACGATGGTCTCAAACATGAAGCCTTCAGGGAAAAGCGGACGAAGAGGACGGTCAATAAGACGCATGATAAGGATCTCAGCGTTTGAAGGTCGACCTTCGCGCTTTAAGAACCCACCGAGAAATTTCCCGGCAGCATAAAACTTTTCTTTGTAATCAACCATAAGCGGGAAGAAATCCTGCCCTTCGTTTACTTCCTTTG
>CAZPFM010000020.1:0-12450 GCA_964585845.1 uncultured Bacteriovorax sp. | reverse complement strand
CTGGGTCTGAAGATCAATATCATTAGTTCTGATGCTGAAGCTTATTTTTCTACTAAAGGAATTCTCTTTGAAGGAAACTTCGAATCTGAGACCATGACAATTATGGATGTCGGAGGGGCCTCTACGGAACTCATCCGGGTCAACACTAAAAGCCTCGAGATTATGGAGAGTGTGAGTTTGCCTATCGGATCTGTCCGCTCGAGCAACTGGCTGGAGGACTCGCTTTTTGTCCAGAATCTGCAGAAAGTTTTTCTGGATCATCGACTTTTACTGGATAAGTATCAGTCCAGAGAACTCTATTGTGTGGCGGGGACAGTGACCTCCCTTGCGGCGATGTTTCTAGGGCTTCAGGAATACGATGATAAGCAGGTTCACGGCACGACTCTTAAAACAGAGGACGTCGACGGACTTTTTAAAAAATATTCTGAGGCCACTCCGGAAGAACTTCTTGAGAAGTTCCCGTTTCTCAAGAAAAGGTCAAAAACCATGCGCGGTGGGCTCCACCTGATGTATCACATCCTTCACCGCCTGCTTGTTAAGGAAATTAAAGTTTCGACCTATGGTTTGCGCTATGGAACTCTCATCGAAGGTGAGATTAAAAAGGAATTTCTCTATGAATGAGCATAAGTTTATGAACCCGCGCCAGGTTCTTTTCAAAGAAGGGGAGCCGGCGGACAAACTTTTTCTTATTGAAAGCGGGGAAGTTCTTTGCCTTAAGTTCTCCAAAGACAGGCTTATCCCCGTCTTTAAAGCGACGGCTGAAGATATTATCGGTGAAAGTGCGATGCTCAAAGATGGGGTACACAGCTATTCCGCTGTCTGCCTGGATCAGGTTCAAGCCATCGAGATCCCAAACGAAAGTTTTATTGATGCACTCTCAGAAGCCCCGAGCTGGTTGGGTGATCTCACGGCGACCATGATCAGTCGCTTTCAGAGTACGGCGAAGCTTATCGCAGAAAACCGCGCCGTTCACAACTCAATCATCTCCGATGAGGAATTTACTCCTGCTTTCGAAGTCGAGATGAAGCGAATCCTAAATTAATAAAACTGAATGATACGGTTACGATGAAGGTGGAGCGCCAGCTCCAGAACCTTTTGCTGCGCCCGAAGACACTCGTTTCTGTTGCTGGTGAGATCTTTCTGCATGATATCGAAAGCTTTCAGGGCCATTTCACGAGGAAGAAGACTCAGGGCACGCCGCTGATTCTTCACGGACACAAGCGAGAGTGCCAGACCAAGGATTGCAGGTTGAGTTTGGGAGACAAGACTCTTAAGAGAGTTTTCATCCAGGTCCCAGATACTTTCAAAAGAAATACAGGATTCTGTGAGTTCTTTGGCCAGTACCGGATTCCGGAGTCGAAGGTTTTTCAGAAGCTTCGTTTTATCGGCAGAGTCCATCTGCTGAAGAAGCTCGATGACTTGTTTCTTGCCGTTAATGAAGATTCCGTTCTCTGATGCTTTCTGAGTCATCCTAACTCCTTCCTGGATCTGGGTGAACTAACAGCCGTTAGGCTTCGTATTTGCTTTTAGCGGCTTCGTAATCGAGCCGTGTCTTCTCTAATGTTTCCTTGAACTTCTCTTTCTGCTCGACGAGAACCTGTTCGTGGTTCATTTTCGTCTCCAGAAGCTGAGCATTCTGAGATTCCTTGAGGTCACCTAAGGTGCGTTCGAATCGCTTTGTTTCTTCGTCAATTTTCTTCGAGTAGGAGTCACGAACTTTTGCCAATTTTACTTCCGCTTCGTTCTTCTCTCTTTCGATCTGAACGTTATAGTCTTTCTTGATCCGGTGGACTTCTTTCTCGTTCTTATCCCGGGTTGATTTGATGTCGTGCTCAAGCTCATCGCCGAGTTTACGCATTTCAAAAGAGTGCCGCTTATTGATCGTCTCTTTTTGATTGTTCATCCTAGAAATGTCGCTCATCAGAATTTCCTTTGATCAGCGCTTATGCCATGGCGCCGTTCTTCCATCTTACCGACGGCAGGGGGGTGACCTCAATACGGGCAAAAATTGATCCCCCGAAGACTTCTCATATCTAAAAGATCAGGTATTATTTTCCTCCCTAGGGAAATTCGATGTAGAACCTCGAAATGAATAAGATATCTCTATGTTCCTTCGTCGCGAAAACTTTGAACTCTTCAAGAACTGGCTTGATCTGGATATCAATTCTATTGCCTGGGAAGGTCGTTACGCTGAATCTTTTACTGGATTCTGGGACTCTCTTTTTAAAGACGAAATCGGTCCATTAGAACTGGCCCAACGTTTTGATCTGGCCAAAAATATCGCAAAATCCGGCCCACTGATTTCCTGGCTCAGTTGGCTTTACGAAAAATTCATTGTTTTCTGTTTCATCAAGCTTGGTCTTTCCGTGCGGGAGATTGGACTTTATTTTGAGATGGAAGAGCGTGAGATTGCCACCCTGATCCGCGACCATCTGATTAAGGTTCACCCGATTTACGAAGACCTCATCAATGACAAGTTTCAGATCTCAAACGTGAGTTCCGAAAATCTTTTCATCAAGTTTCAGGACATTGCCGCTGAGCTTGGATCTGAAGCGGAGGGAAGAGGTACATTCGAAGATGATGTTCTGGCTCATATGGAAGTGACTCTCTATCCGGATTGGCCGAATCTTGTGAAAGAACTCAAAAAAGACTTTCTCTCCTTAAAAGTCGACTTTGCGAAAGTCAAAAAACATACATCATTTAAAAAGCAGCTGCGCTTTGTTCAGGAGATCATTCTTCTTCTTCTCATTTTAAGTGCAGTGGTCTTTGTCCTGAAAAATACCAATAAGTGGTATGAAGAGTACCTCGTTAATAAGATCACTCTGTTTGAGCCGAATTTCTTCTGGCTCGATAAATCCCTGACCTATCAGGAGCAGGATCTTCTGGCCCAACAGAAAATTGATCTCTCGAATAAAGAACTCGAAGAGCTTGAGCGTCTTGAAGCTCAGCAGGTCTTCTCCGATGAAAAGTCGAACACGCGTTTTGATCCGGAATCGGATGTGGTGGTTCTTGAGTCAGTGGAAAATGTCCCGAAATCTTTTGGAGATGCTGAAACCGAGCAGTCCCAGTATGAAGAAAATAAAAAGGGCGGTTACCGGGATAGCTCCTACGCCCGCACCAACAAGAAAGCCTACCGGATCATGATGGCCTCCGTTGAGCCAGGGGTGATCCGCTCTAAGATTCTACCCCTCATGAATAAGTACGGGATTAAGCAGCTCGACAACGTGAAGCCTGGAACGGAGATTCCGGGCGGCCTCTACTTTAACCTGAGTGTTCCTTCGAAGAATCTGAAGGACTTCATGACCAAGGTTTCAACTTACTCCGAAGCGACGATTTTTGAGAGCCGATCTCAAGGTGGCGATATAGCGGGGAGAAACCGGGTATTTATTTGGGTGAAGGGGATCTAGCTCTTAGTTTTCTTTTCCAACGATTGGATCGATGAAAGCATCCAGAGTAATAGAACTGAAATTGGTGCGGGTGTCTCCGCCAGGGCGAGAGTCTTCTTTTAAATTAGCGAAAAGACCCTCTTCAATTGAAGCCGATTCTAATCCGCCGACTTCTTTTTTGAGAACATTTCTATTTCTTCCAATCTTCTCTCCATCCTCGGTGCTAAGGCTTAGGTGAGAAGTGATGATGTTATTGAACATGACGACTTGGGCGAGTCTTGCTCTTTCGTTAATGAATGATTTGGCATTTTCTTCTATCTTAGTTTCTTGAATACCCTCAGAAATGACCGGGGCACTGTCTTCGTCGTCACGGGCCTCTGTGCGAACTTGACGGTTGCTGAGCCGCTCGCTGATTCCTTCTTCCATAGCATTCATCCGTGCCGCATACTCTTTTTTTAGTTCGTCGGCGATATTGAAGTTCTCACCAGCTTTGACTTTATTCAGAATATTAATATAACCATTCTCCCGGAGATACTCCTCAAGCTTTTGGCGATCCGCTTTGATTGCTTCAACCGTCGCAAGCTCAAGCTCATTTCTTAAGGTTTGTTTTGCTTTGATCGTCTTCTGGGTTTCCTCCAGATCTCCGGTGAGAAAGAACTCTTCACATTCGGCGATATCGGGTTCCGCGGCACATCTGGCGGCTTTATCTGATCTGGATGTATCGGAGTTCGTTCTGTCCAGGAATTCACTGGAAGCGAAGTTTGTGAGGGCATCGATACTATTATCCTCTTCCGAGCCGGCTTCAAAGGATGCAACATCGATTCTAAATCCTTTCGTGGAATCTTCTGACCATTCATCAAGAAGTTGATTGGTTTTTGCCACTGCTCTTTTAATTTTGATCATGCGGTCTTTGGTTAAGCAGGCGCGCTTTCCGATACTCAGACTAGTATCTTCAGTATATTTCTTGCACATTTCACCAATCTGCTGAACACATCTGGTATAGATATCACTTATTGCAGTGGAGTTTGCTTCGGATGGGGCAAGAAGCGAGGAATTCGTCCCGATGTTTCTTGAAATGGCTTGATAGACTTTAGTCTTATCATCAGAATTAAAATCCGGTGAATCCTGAAAGCCGTTTCCTAAATCGGTATAGCTTGTCTGATTAGGTCTCCAGTCTTTCCAGTAGTCAAAGAAGTTTGATGGAGTTGAATTTGTGTCATACCTGAAATGCGTAAAGCAAAAACGAGAAATCTCAAAGAGTGCATTTTTCGTGAGCTGTGTTCGGTACAACTCAAAGTAGACTCTTTGATCAACAAGCTTTTTATTCTTCAAGTTTAAGAATTTTTCTTCGGATCGATCAACACCTTTCATCGCTTTGTACAGGCGATCCGATAAGTACTGAGTGATGTCTTTAATATTTTGACCCTGAACTAATTTATAATCTTGTAGTCCGAGTTTTTCAGAAAGTGAAACCAGCTCTTCTTTGCTCTTTCCTTTTAATTTATCTGCAAAGCATGTTTGAATGGCCGCTGGATCCTTACTTCGGATCTGGCTTTCACAGGCCCTGAACTCCGAGGAGCTGCTGATGATTTGCTCAATTTCCATTTCTTTAACAGAAGAGAGAATAGCGTTATTGTCCACTGTCCCCGGCATAAACTCATCACTGCCACCCGGGCCCGCTGCCCAGGCAGTAGAAATTAGAATGGAAAGCAAAAGAAATCTCATATGCTTATTTTATCGGAAGAAGAGGCCAAGAATTTGATACTGGAGTGCCTGAGCAGAAGAGACTTTCTAAGTTGAGTGATTCTAGTTGGTTAGGATTACATCGCGTCCCGGGAAATCCCGAAGAGACCCTTCATTTCTCCCAACAATTTATGGCTTTTTCCGAGGTAATACCACTGCCGGACAAAGCCAATGAGCATGGAGGCTAAAAATCCATAGGATACACCGGAGTGGACGACCTTCGGTACGAGACCCGTATCATGGGCGCCACCGAGGAGAAAGCCGAGGGATCCGAGGATGAGCATGAGCATGGTCCAGGGAATTGTCTGACGCTTGGAGAGTTGAGATTCGTGAACGTAGCGAGCGACTTTTTTCTTATAAGGCTCAAGATCTTCAGGGGCATCGTCGAAGAGCTCGCTCAAATTATCTTGGGAGTTGAGAGTGTTCCAGACGTTTTCCACCAGTCTTGCGACCCCGATGAAGTAGAACATCACAAAGGCTTGGATGAACATCACATACATGAAGGTCGGAATAGCGAGCTGGATGTGACCAAACTCGATAGTTACGAGTCCGCGGGCAACAAGGATCGTAAGAACGACACTTGCGACCATGAGGAGTAATAAAAATCGCAGAAGATGCGCCACGAAGACTTCCCAATACTTTTTTGTTTTGTTAGTTTCCCCACCTACTTACCGTCTTTTACGCAATAAGGAAATCAAATGTCGGATCAAAATTCCGCACCCAAGGCTCCTCCTCGTAAAATTTTAGAAAGCTCACCTCTCTCAGGAATCACTGTTCCCATTCTTATTATTCTCGTCGGTGCACTCATCATCTTTGGTGTGACGAAGATGCTCTCGACTGGAAAGAATCACCGTGACCTCGTGGATGAGTTGAATTCCAAGACCTTCGGGAATAGGTGGGTGGCCGCCTATGAACTTTCAAAATTCCTTGCGGCTTCCAAGATTCCCAAAGAAGACATTCCTTGGGTGATAGAAAATCTTTCCCAGGTCTACCGGGAAACAGTGGACCCTCGCACAAGAAATTTTGTTGTCCTGGCTTTAGGAAGTTTGAGGAATCCTTTGTCGCTTCCGGTTCTCAATCAGGCGATGGAAGATCAGGATCCACAGGTTAAATTTAATGCAGTCACCTCACTCGGGAATATGCCGAAGGGATCTCAGATAGAATGGAATAAAGTTGAAGCACTGCTTCAGCAGCAGGATGATCCGGGTCTTCGTCAGGTCGCTCTTCTCACGATGGCCGCGCAAGAGTACCAAAATACTGAGAATGCAGCGCTTCCTCTACTCAATTCCAGCGAGCAGAATCTTCGTCACGCCGCAGCAATAGTTCTGATTCAATACCAAAACCCAGATGCACTTCCGGTTTTAAAAGAGATCATGGGTCTATCCTATGATGTTGCTCAAGCGGGTAAGTTGAACGGTGCCCAGGCCGAAGCCCTGAAGGTCAATGTTCTGGAAAACATCGAAAAATCCAAATGGAATAGAGCATTAGAATTGGTGGAAAATGCAGAGCAGAATGACCCTAATGTGCGGGTTGCCACAAAAGCCAAACAGGTTCTAAAAGTATTGAAAAATTAGAAGTTTACCAACATAATGGGGAAAAATAAATTGCCCCTTAAGTTTAGGATTCTAAATTCAGATTTCTAAACATTTTTTTGAATTCGGAGAAACTCTCATGAGTGATGAGACCAAAACCAGTTTGAACCGACGCGAGTTCTTTAGTTTTCTCGCTGTTGGTTGGATAACCTTTGGAGCAGCGGCTGCCGGTATGGCCAGTTTAGTCTTCCGCTTCCTCTACCCAAACGTTGTCTTTGAGCCTGCCCTCGATTTCATCGCTGGCTACCCGGATGACTATCCAGAAGGTGTGGATGAGCGTTGGAAAAACGGCTTCGGCGTTTGGATCTATAAGAACGAAGGTAAGCTCGTTGCTCTTTCTAACATCTGTACTCACCTTGGATGCATCCCAACCTGGCTTCCTGCCGAGTCGAAGTTCAAGTGTCCGTGCCACGGTTCCGGTTATTACCCGAACGGGATTAACTTCGAAGGCCCGGCTCCTCGACCTCTCGAGCGCTATAAAGTGTCTAGAAATCCTGAAGGAAAAATCATCGTCGATAAGACCAAAATTTACCGTTATGAAAAAGGTGAATGGAACAACGACGGCGCTTACATTGATGTCTAATTAGAGGAACGAAAATATGTCTGAAGGTTTTGCTAAAAAGGTCGCCAACACTCAAGTCTGGAAAGCTATTTTCCGTCACGGGCCACCGAACAATGCTCGAAATAGAGCTGCGGTCGTCGCCGGAAACGTCTTCCTTCATCTTCACCCAATCAAGCTAAAAAAGTCCGGGGTTCAGCTCGGCTACACTTGGTGTATGGGTGGACTCACTTTCTTCGTCTTCCTGGCCCTCACCATCACTGGTGTTCTTCTTATGTTCTACTACCGACCTACAGCTGAATACGCTTTCACCGACATCATCGGTCTTCGTGAGCACGTGCCTCTCGGGATCATGCGAGAACTCCATCGTTGGGGCGCTCACTTGATGGTTATCACCGTGTGGATCCATATGTTCCGCGTCTTCATGACTGGTTCATATAAGCCACCTCGTGAATTCAACTGGGGTGTAGGTGTCATTCTCCTCGTTCTCACTATGCTTCTTTCCTTTACTGGCTACCTTCTTCCTTGGGATCAGCTCGCTATTTGGGCTATTACCGTAGGATCGAACATGGCCAAAGCCACGCCGTTCCTTGGACACGGCGGTCCCGGAGCGATGCTCGCCAAGATCGGTGACTTCGTGATGGTTTCGGATAAAAACGACGTTCGCTTCCAGCTCCTCGGTGGTCGCTTCGTCGGTGAAGCCGCTCTTCTCCGATTTTACATTCTCCACTGCGTGTTCATCCCGCTTGTCGTTGCCGTTTTGATTGCTGTTCACTTCTGGCGCGTTCGTAAGGATGGCGGAATCTCGGCTCCACTCTAAGGATTAAAAGCATATGATTAAGGAAGCGATTAACTTTCTTTCGGACCCTCTCTACTCGTTCACGATCTTCATCGGTCTCTTCGGGCTCTCGCTCAAAAGAATCGACATCGTTGGAACGAAGAAGTTTGGACTCGGTCTCCTCATCTTTACTCTCGTGGTATTTGGTTGGATGCTCACTGACCCTGTCTTTTTCTCAGTTATCTCGTTCCCGGATAACATCCCAATTGTCATTCTAAATGCTCTCGTTTTTTGGTCTACTTGGTACGCACTCTATAAAGGTCACCAAAACGATCTTAGGATTGAAGCAGGGGAAGGTCCTCTCGAAGGAACTCCGGAGAACCGTGAGAAAGTCTGGGCCTGGCCTAACCTCGTCTATACGGAACTCTTCTGTATCATCATCGCGACAGTCTTCCTCATTGCCTGGGCGATCGTCTTTAAAGCTCCCCTCGAAGAACCGGCCAACCCGACCTGGGCACCAAACCCGGCGAAAGCTCCGTGGTACTTCCTTGGGCTCCAGGAAATGCTTGTTTATTTCGATCCATGGATGGCGGGGGTTGTACTCCCGGGAATCATCGTCGTGGGTCTTATCGCCATTCCTTTCATTGATATCAACCCGAAAGGAAATGGGTATTACACATTTAAAGAAAGAAAGTGGGCCATCGCTGGCTTTCTTTTCGGTTGGCTTGCTCTCTGGATCTTCCTCATCCAGATTGGAACATTCCTCCGCGGTCCAAACTGGACTTTCTACGGACCTTTCGAATTCTGGGATTCCCATAAAGTTGTCGCTGAAAACAACGTTAACCTCTCCGAGTATTTCTGGATCAAGGGACTTAACGTCGGTCTTCCGAAGAACATCTTTCTCCGTGAAATCATCGGAATCATCTTCACCCTCGGTTACCTCATCGTTCTCCCGGTCTGGGCGACGAAGAAATACGGGATGGAGCTTTTAGAAAAAATGGGGGCAGCTCGCTACTACCTCCTCGTGTTCTTGATCCTCGGAATGATGAGTCTCCCGCTCAAGATGTACCTTCGTTGGTTCTTTACCCTGAAGTACATCGTGGCGATGCCTGAGTTCGAATTAAACCTCTAAGTTTTTTATAAGGTAGCAGTCAATGAAACGTGAACCCGGAATGGCCTATGATACGAAAGTCCTGAACAAGGTCTTCGCTGTCGTATCCGTACTCTTTCTCCTCACCGTGATCTGGATGGTCTTTGACGACTACATCCGCCCTTGGAAAGCAATCCAGGTGAAGGCGATGGACATTCAAAAACAAAAAACTCTAGCCAAGATCAAAGAAATTGAAGGCACCTACGATAAGGCTCAGATCGAAGAGGTCGAGGCCCGCATCGCCGAGGGAGAAAAGAAAGTTGCGGCTCAGAAGGAAACCGTCGAAAAGATCAACGAAGAGATCGCTGAGATTCAGCGAAAGATCTACGTTCAGAATATGGTTAACGGCGTGAACGGTTCACAGGCCGCCGCCTTCCAGTTCAAGTATGAGCACGCCATGGTGGAAAAACACCTCGATGATGCCAAGGAATATAAAAAAGAATTCGACGAGTATAAGAAAAAAGAAATGGCCGGTAAGAATGACCTGAAAGGTCTTCAGGCTCAAGAGTCTAAAGCTCAGGATAAGCTCAAGGCGATCATGGCCGAGCAGACTGAAGCGGAAAAAGATCTCAAAAAGATCTACGCTGACCGCGACCTCATGATGACATCTCTAGCGGCTTCCGAAAAAACTCCGGTTTGGGCCTTGAGAAACGCTCCGTTTATCGACTATCTTGACCCCACGATCAAGATCCGTCAGTACGTTATCACTCGCGTGACTGATGACCGCTACTTCCAGCAGGTTCCAAAGATCGACCGCTGTACGACTTGTCACACTTTCATTGATAAGCTGGGCTACGAAGACCAGGCGAATCCATACAAGACTCATCCGAATCTCGAGACTCTTGCTGTCGGTGTGAATTCACCACACCCAGTGAAAGAATTCGGTTGTACTTCATGTCACGGTGGAGTCGGTGACCGGGTAAATGACTTTAATTCTCCTGCTCACATTCCACAGAACGAAGAGCAAAGAAAAGAATGGGTCGCTAAATACCACTGGCATGAACCACACAAGATCCCTCAGCCGATGCTTCCGCTTCAGTACACCGAAGGGATGTGTATCAAGTGTCACCAGGGAGTCGACCGTATTCCTATGGCCGACAAACTTAACGAAGGTCGTAAGCTCGTTGAGAACTACGGATGCTATGCTTGTCACAAAATCGAAGGCTGGCAGCACCATAAGAAACCAGGTCCATCGCTTAAGATGGTGACCTCGAAAGTCCTCAAAGAAGAGTGGCTTAAGAACTGGATCTGGTCTCCGCGCTCTTTCAATCCGAAGGCGAAGATGCCTCAGTTCTTTGATCAGTCCAATAACTCTCAACCTGAGTTCCGTAACCGCAACCTCGCCGAAGTCAATGCGATGGCCAAATACATCGTCTCTACGGCCAAGAAGTATAAGCCATTTTCTAAGTACGCTGGCGGAGACAAAGAGAGCGGTAAAGAACTCATCGAGACCATTGGTTGTGTCGGATGTCACATGGTTGAAGGCATCGATGATAAGTGGAACGCTGTTAATTCTAAGAAAGGTACTTATCTTACAAATCTCGGCTCAAAGGTTGATCCAGACTGGCTTGTGAGCTGGTTAAAGCAACCATCTCACTATCAGCCTGATACGATCATGCCTTCTTTCCGTCTCACGGATAAAGAAGCCAATGATATCGCTTCCTACTTACTCAGCTTCAAGAACGAAAAGTTTGATTCCCTGAAGTTCCCTGAGCTCGATAAGAAAATCCGCGATGAGATTCTTGTCACAGATTACTTCTCTGCTTTTGAAACAATCGCAGCTGCAAAGAAAAAACTTGAAGTTCTCTCTGATGAAGAAAGAACGATGGAACTTGGTCGCCGTTCAATCAACAAGTATGGATGTTACTCTTGCCACAACATCAATGGCTTTGAGGGGGATCTACCGCAGATTGGACCTGAACTTACCAAAGAAGGTTCTAAGCCAGTTGAACAGTTTGGTTTTGGTCAGCAGAAGCATGTTCCACATACTCGTCAGGGTTGGTTAACTCAGCATCTGAAGAATCCAAGAATTTGGGATGTGGGAGTGCCGAAGGTCTTTAAAGATCTCAACAAAATGCCAAACTTCTACCTTAAAGACGAAGAGATCGATTCAATGGTTCTCGTTCTTCTTGGGCAAGTTTCAGATAAAGTGCCTCTGACTGGTCAGAAAGTTCTGAATGCTCAGGAGAAGTACTACGCAGAAGGGATGAAGGTTGCTAACAAGTACAATTGTTACGGCTGTCACGCTATCGATGGTATTGGTGGAGATCTCTCTAAGGCTTACGACGATCAGACCTACGGACCTCCATATCTGACTCGTGAAGGTCACCGTGTACAGACTGATTGGCTTTACGACTTCCTTCAGAATGTTCACCCAATCAGAAACTATATCAATGTTCGTATGCCTAGCTTCCCGTTTGAGCACGGCGAACTCAACGCTCTTGTCATGGGCTTCCAGGCCGGTGCTAATCAGCCGACCTTCGAGTCTGAAGAAAAGATTGTTTGGGAGCCAGGTGAGCGTGAAGCTGCTCAACAGATCTGGAACGAGCTTGGTTGTGTCACTTGTCACGCAGGTGGTTTCACAAAAGATGATCCTCTCGCACCAAACCTTCACTATGCTAAGGGACGTCTGCGTGGTTCATGGATCGAAGCATGGATTGCCAATCCACAGTCTTATCTTCCATACACCAGCATGCCGGCTTTCTGGGATGATGGTTCCGGTAATGCTGTATCGGCCGTTGAGGGTGTCCTGGATAATGATCCAAAACGCCAGATCCGGGCGATTAGTAAATGGGTTCAGGAATTGGGAGATGGTAAGCAGCCGAAACCCTTCCCCAACCAGCCTAAAGACGTTAAGTAATAAACAAAAAAAGGGCCCTCTTTGAGGGCCCTTTTTTTTTGAAAAAAAACTTCAGTTAAAACAAATTTTGACCGTTGACAGACTTTGCTAGATTCCACTAAATTGGCTTCTCGCGATTTTGATTATCGATTGTGGGGATGTAGCTCAGTTGGGAGAGCACCTGATTTGCATTCAGGATGTCGCAAGTTCGATCCTTGTCATCTCCACCATGTTTTGAATCATCTAAAAAATGGATCAAAATAATCGCAAGATTTCTTAAAATAAATCTTGCAAGCTTTTAAATCGAATGATAAAACGCCATGCTCTTTGACATTCTAATAACGATTAAAAATTTTGGATCCTTCGGGATTCAAGATGAGATGAGAAAGTATCCCGTTCAATT
>CAZPFM010000019.1:0-12508 GCA_964585845.1 uncultured Bacteriovorax sp. | reverse complement strand
GCACCCGGAACTTCTTCCCATTCCATATCGATCCAGCGGCTTACTTGAGCGAATGAGGAGAGAGAAAGAAGGAGAAATAAGATTCCAAGAATAAACTTTTTCATCTGACGTTAAGACCTTTTACTTTTGGAGCGGCAATCGTACTTTTTTCGGGAACCTCAAGAGTGATCCGGGAAGTTTCTCCGAGTCTGTTGTATTCATCCCGGAACTGGGAGAGGACGTTGTATTTCCCTGGTAAAAGTCCCGTGAGAGCAAATCGATTTTCTGAGAAACGTCGCTCGTCCACAATTTGATTGGCGCTATTCTGAAGCTTAATGACTACGAGCCAGCCAGGTTTAAGATTCGTCACTTCAAAATTTGCATTCCCCTGAGGAGTGGCCTTCACAAGAGCATTTTTCCAGACCGGTGCTACCGGCAGAGGGGCTTCAGTGACAGAGAACTCGTAAAGAGAAGTTTCACCGGAAATCTGGCCATTATTATCTAAGGCAGAGAATTTTGCAAAATAAGTTCCTGGAAGACGTACGCGGTAAGGAAAATCACTTCCATTGACATCAAAGGTTTCCGCATCTCTGAGCTCTGGAGTTGTCCCTACTTTCAGCGTTCCTCTGAGTGACCGGCCTTTTTCCCATTTCAGAATAATGACAGGGAGATTTGAGAGGTATTGAAAATCTTTTCTGTCCATGAGCCATTTAAGATTCTCTACTTCCCGCACTTCAAAGCTTCGCACGATGGGATTAATTGATTTATAACCTTCTGCACTTTCTGAAGTCACAAACCAGGTGTACTTACCAGGACGACCAACAGAAAAGCTGGTGGAATTCTGAGCGAGGTTTAAAACCTGATCCATTCCCGGTCCTTTGACATTAAATTCATAGGCACGGGCATCGTTTTGTTTTTTCCAGTCGAACTGAATAAATACACTGGGGATTGTTCCAAGATAATAAATCATTTGATCGGCCGGAGCGAGAGGCACAGGTGGGGCCAGTCGATCTCCAGGAAAGACCGTGAAAGGAATTATCTGTGAGTCAACAGGAACATTATTGAGTCTCGCGCGCAGTCTCCAGTAGTACTTCCCTTCAGGAAGTGGCGAAGACGGTGTAAAAAATGTCTGATCCTTCACCTCTTCAGAAAAAACGAGAGAGGTAAAATTCTCATCCTGCGCGACCTGGAGAATGAGAGATGAATCAAGATTTCCCTTGAGCCATTTAAAGTCAAAAGGTCTTTTTTCAAGTTTTACGTTTTCATCGACGGATGGATAGACACCAGTCGGAGGGATCGGTTTTGTGAGGACAAGTTTCATGAGTGGTGAGCGAACCTCACTCCCATTGACGTTACTCACGAGCTGCCAATAATTTACACCAGGAGAAAATTTTAATCTCAAGACTCCATCAGAAAAAGACGCTGACGCAGAGACTTTTCTAAGCAGTGCTGGTGATTCACCTACTAAAGCTTCCACTATCTCTGAGCGGCTTTCTTTTCGCCAGTTCACATTCACTTGATTGTCTGCTGAGAGAACACTCTCCGAATAATTAGGAGCAAGATCTGCAAAAAGTGATCCCGAGAAATTTTGAACCGACGATTCTCCAGTCTCTGAAACACTCACAGCGGAACTTCCTGTGAGATCGAGGGCCTTTCCTCCACTCACAACGGCGATGTCCCGGGCCCCTTCTTTTTGATCCACAAAGACCCGGCCTTCGAGCATATTCAGTGAGAGCTTTTTATCATTGAGGGCGATGACCACGATGGAGTTTTCTTCCACCTCAAGTTTAGTGTCTGTGGACTTAAAGCGGATCACGGCCCCGGATAGCCCTGAGGTTTTGACCTTATCCCCAGCGAAAAGGGCCTCCCCAGTCTGAACAGGCGACCAAAGTAGTCGACCTTCTGCCTGGCGACTTACTTCATTTCGGGTTTGGTCCACATAAGCAATGGCATCCCCCTCTTCCCGAATAAGAGTTTCTGAGGGCTTAAGGAAATAAAACGAAGCCCCTATTCCGACTAGGCTGATCAGGAAAGCAATAATGAGTCTTTTCATAGCTAAATTCTATCCTAAATCCCTTTAATCCTTAAACAAATTCTAGGGGAGGACGAAAAGCTCATGAGGAGATTCTATGAAAACTTTCAGACTGCCTATTGTCGCTAAACTTGTGCTTCTTTCCAGTGTGCTCATCATCGGTGTCGCCGGGGTGATTGCCTGGAATAATACAAGCCTCTTCTCCCAGATTTCAAAAGGCAGGGAAGAAGCCACAGCGGAGTCTCTTACAAACTCCAAATCCCATGAAGTCGAAGCACTTCTTCAGGCCTACGTGGAGAAACTGGCACTCCTCGCTCAAGACACGAACTCAAAAAATCTTAGCGGAGATCTTCTTTACTACGAACTTAACTCTCTCAATGAAAAAGATCAGCGATCCCTTACTGCTCCCTTTCTGAAAGTTGAAGAAGTGGAGTCGATGAAGCTTATTACTCAAAACTTTGCTCCTCACTCGGAATCCCTGAAGGCCGGAAAAGTCTTCATCGCCAACTCCGGCAGTTTCGCCAAAACTCCCTATCTTGTTATTGGAGCACCGGTTGTGGAAACCAAAGAGCAGGTTTCTCACTGGGCGTGGGCGGTCTTTAAGATTGACCGACTTCAATCCTCCTTTGCTGAATCTACACTCATGAAGACCTACCTTCTTGATTCGACTGGAAAGGTTCTCGTCCACCCGGATGAAAGCTTCACTCTTGAAGCCAAGGATTTTTCTTCTGAAGCCATTGTAAAATCTCTTCTTTCTGAAAAGATTCGTAACCGTCAGCAGTACCGGGAAGATGTTCTCTACTCGACTTCTAAAACACTCTTTGGCCCTATGGTCATTAGTGAAGTGACCCTGACTCAGATCATGGCCCCGGCCAAACTTGCCCAAGACATGAGTACCTTTCTTTTAGGTCTCATCCTTTCTACCACTTTTTTCTTCATCGTCTTCTTTGCTCATTCTATCTCTAAGAATCTTGAGAAGCTTACTTTCTTCTCCCGGGAAATTGCCCAGGGGAATTTTGATATTGAAGCCTCAAAAGAGATCCGATCCAAAGATGAAATAGGAACCCTCGCCATCGCCTTCGATGAGATGACCTCAGGTCTCAAAGAAAGAGACAAAATCAAAAATATGTTCACGAAATTCCATGGAACTTCCATTACGGAAACCCTCCTCGAGGAAGACGATCTCAGGAAAGGAAAGAAGTGTGACGCCGTCGTTTTCTTTTCAGACATCCGGGGCTTCACGGACTTCTCGAATCACAAATCTCCGGAGGAAGTGGTCTCCATGCTCAACTCCTACTTTGAAGTCATGGTGGGGATCATCACCAAGCACGGAGGAGTTGTGGATAAGTTCGTGGGAGACGCCATTATGGCGATCTGGGGAGCGCCCCACTCTACGGGGGATGATGCACGAAATGCGCTCTACGCTTGTCTTGAGATGCGGGAAGCTCTCGCCGAATTCAATGAAGACCGGATCAATCAGGGGCATGAGCCTATTAAAATGGGAATGGGACTTCACGCAGGCCCGGTAGTCGCTGGGACAGTCGGATCAAACGAGCGCATGGAATATACGGTCATCGGCGATACAGTGAATACAGCTTCCCGGATTGAAGCCTCCACAAAATCCTTCGGAACAGACCTTCTCATTTCCGAAGCTGTCGCCAAACAGATTGAAGATGAGTTCCTTCTTGAACCTGCTGGATCGACAAAGGTGAAAGGTAAGGATCAGGCACTCAAGCTTGCTAAGGTCAGAGGGTTTTATCAAGATGGAGAAGCCATCAAGGTAGAAACTGAATACTCCAGTTACGAAGCCGAAAGTTCCGAAAAGATAAAAATCGTGGCGTGAAGCTTCTTTCTTTTCTCTCCCTATTCCTTCTTATCACTGGATGCAACTCAGAGCTGGCCAAGATGAGACGCATCTCAAAACGAGCGCCTTTTATTACTCAGCTTGGCTCCATCACTCAAGGCTATCCTGGAACCAATGGCGCAGGTGAATTCTGCGAGGACATCAAGATTGACCGTCAGGAGAATATCATTTGTGTGGGAACAACCTATGGATTATTTGGTGAAGTCCACTATGGAAATGCGGATGCCATCATCGTCAAGCTTAACAAGCACGGGGAACTTCTCTGGACTTTTCAAGTCGGTACAATAGGAAATGATTACTGCTCAGGTCTTGCAGTGGATCCTCAAGGCAATATCTATTGCGGAGGTGACACCACCGCAGCAGATCCATTGAATTTTACTCATGGTACTCCGGGGGGAGTTGATGCGTTCATTTTAAAGCTTTCCCCGGAAGGTCAGCTCCTATGGCATAAGTATTTCGGATCTTCGGGCAACGATCTCTGTAATAGCTTAACGATAGGAAAGTCTGGTGATGTCTATTGTGGTGGAAATACAACCGGAAGTTTGGGACTTCTTCCTGACGGCTCTTTTGAGCTCAATGGAGATAGCCCTTCCACATCCTCTGATAATGACATTTTCATCACTCGCTTTGATTCCGCAGGAAATTTAATTTGGATTAGACAAATGGGAAAAAACACTCCCCTAACCTGGATTGATGGAACTTCAGGAATTAATTCAGGGGTTGATATATGCAACGGGATCGCAGTGGACCCAGAAGAAAGATTCGTCTATTGCTCCGGAAGCACAACTCAAGACTTTGCAGAACCAAATGGTTCAACAAGTATGAATAGCTTCGACCAAGATGTTGTTGTCCTTCGTCTAGATGCTGAGACAGGACTCAATCCCAAGGGGGTTCAACTCGGGAATCATTACAAAATAGCAAAGCAAAAAGACACAACTAAAATAGATTCGTGCAGAAAGATTGCTGTGGCTCCGGATGGTTTCATCTGGTGCACAGGAGAAACATATGGAAGTCTTGGTGCAAGTCTTCAAGGGCCCATCGATGCCATCCTGGTCAAGATTCCGCCCTCAATGATAAGCGCTGACGTAAAAGTTTTTCAATTTGGTTCGGATCAGAGAGATAGTAGTAAAGATATCGCTTTTGATCAAAAGGGAAATGTCCTGGTAGCAGGATCCACTTTCGGCTCTCTTGCCGGCGCTACAAATAACAATCCAGGCTTCAATGAGCATCCTTATGTGGCCAAATTCAGGTCCGATGGTGCCAGGGTATGGGTGAGCCAGCTTGGAGATGAATTCCTTGGAGAAGAGTCCAATGGTGACAACAGATGCACTGGCATTTCAGTAGACTCGGATAATAACGTCTACTGCGCGGGAAAGGTTAATAGCGATGTGGGCGAAAGAAACGGTGCTTATCCTTCAAACAGTGATGATGTCTTCATCTGGCGCCTAAGCCCTGACGGCTCAATTGGATTCTAACTTTCCATTCCCCTTTAAATTCGACATAATTTATTCATAACAACTTCATGGAGGAATTTAATGGCGCAGAAGCAAGCGATGGGCGGCTTTCTCGATTTCGTCGAGCGAGCAGGTAACCGTCTCCCCGATCCACTCACCCTATTTTTCGGTATGGCCGGAGCCGTTCTTCTGCTCTCCCTCTTCCTCTCCGGTCTGGGAGTCGAGGTCATTAGCCCCTCTGATGGATCCGTCATCAAGGTCGTAAACCTCCTCGATTCCGCGGGAATTCAAAAAGCCTTCACGGAAATGTCGAAAAACTTTGCTCTTTTTCCTCCCTTTGCCGTCGTCCTTATCTGTATGCTCGGAATCGGCGTGGCCGAAAAATCCGGTCTCATCGCTGCTACTTTGAAGAAAACTGTAACGGTGGTTCCTTCATCCCTCCTTCCGGCCACTCTCGTCTTCGCTGGTGTTATGAGTAACATGGCTTCAGATGCAGGCTACATTGTTCTCACTCCTCTTGGAGCCGTTCTCTTCGGTGCCTTCGGCCGTCACCCCATCGCGGGCCTTACGGCCGCTTTCGCTGGAGTCTCCGGTGGATTCAGTGCCAACCTTCTTCTCTCCTCATTAGATCCACTCTTAGCGGGACTCTCCACCACCGCGGCCCATCTGGTTGATCCCAACTATAATGTTCTTCCTACAGCAAACTACTACTTCATGGTTGTCTCAACCTTCGTTGTGACAATCGTGGGATCCCTTGTGACAACAAAGATCGTTGAACCGCGACTTGGACCCTGGGAAGGCAGTATGGGTTCAGAGATGAGCCGAACTGAACTCACTCAAGGAGAAAGATCTGCCCTTGCCTGGATAACTGGTTACGTCTTTCTCTTTATCATCATTCTTCTTGCTCTCACTCTCCCCCAGAATGGAGTCTTAAGAGATGCAACAGGAGAACTTAAACCCTTCTACGGCTCCATCGTTCCTCTCATCATGATGTTCTTCTTAGGAGCAGGATTAGTTTTCGGAATCCGCGTTGGAACCATCCAGTCAGACCGGGACGTGAACAAGATGCTCTCGGAAACCATGGCCTCTCTTGGACCCTTTATCGTTCTTGTCTTCATCATGGCCCAGTTCGTGGCTTTTTTCGCCTGGTCAAATATCGGTATTGTGATCGCGATTAAAGGTGCGGCTGTTTTGAAGAGCATCGGCTTTCAAGGCTTGCCACTTCTTTTCACCTTTATCCTTGTGACCTCAGTCTTGAATCTCTTTATGGGATCAGCATCAGCGAAATGGGCGATCATGGCTCCTGTTTTTGTACCCATGTTCATGATCATGGGCTACTCGCCAGAACTTGCGCAAAACGCCTACCGGATCGGGGACTCCGTTACTAATATCATCTCACCCCTTTTGCCTTATTACCCAATCATCATCGCCTTTGCACGAAAGTATAAACCAGATCTCGGAGTCGGAACTCTCATCTCCCTTATGCTTCCCTACTCTCTGGCCTTCCTCATTTGTTGGGCCATACTTTTTGCGGTCTGGTATCTTTTCGGATTGCCTATCGGACCTGAAGCCCCGTTTTTCTATTCACTGCCTCAATAAAAAAAGGCCCGGGAAACCGGGCCTTTTTTTTAATCAAGATTTCTCTCCAAAAATTTCACCATCCGGGACTTAAACAATCTCTCATTCCATTTCAATCCCGCCCGTCTAAGAGTGCGTCGATCAAAACTCAAAGCACTACTCTGAATCTCTCCATAGACTCGCTCAAGATCCGCAAGATCCTTTAAGAAGTAAGCACCTATCTGGAGATACTCCCGGTTCACTTTTCTATCCAAAACCACGGCCGGACGTCCCGTACAGAGAGCCCCAAACGCCTTGGATGGAAAAGGTAAATCTTCCAGTGTCCAGATCACTTTTGCCTGATGAGAGTACATGGCCGCTGTGGCTTCACAATGATCTCCCGCAAAGTCGATCATGGGGTATTTTGATTTGAGATGCTGAAGATGCTGATCTGGCCCCATAACCCGGACCATCTCCCCTTTCTCCACTAAAAATGAAGCTACCGATTCAAACTCAGAAGGCGTTAAGCCCTGAGAGTAAAGAAGATGATGAGAGAACTCAAAATTATGATCCTCATCTTTTACAAAGGGGTACTCTTCAGTGCGAAAGGTGGGAGCGATCACTTCAGCATTGGGAAGCTCAAGCTCATCCTTCATCGCTTCAGAACTCACAGCGATCTTCGGGTACTTAATTAAGGCCTTCTCCCGCCAATCATTCACGAAGGCCTTAAAGAAACGCTGCCATCCTAAATTCTTCTGTTCAATGAGATCCCAATCATAAATATAGAGATAGCGCTCGACGTGTTCTGGAAGATTTAATCCATGGATGTATCCACGGCTTAGAACAATCACTTTTTCAATCGACGGATGAAGCGGGATCCCCTTCACCGCCGAAGGAAGTATCCAGAAATTCTTCTTTAAGACTTCAGGTCCCTTGGCCTTATGAGTGAGAAAGCTTGAGATGATGGGCCGGGATTCGATCTGGCCAAGAATCCCACCCTTCTTATGAACGATGGTGTAGATCTCGGAGTTCGGAAACACATTCAAAACGAGTTCCAATAAAAAAATGGATTCATCCCGAAGGAGAAGAGAGTCAATGCAGATGGCAGTTTTCATAACTAATACTTTTTAAGCTGAATGATAAGAGAGCCGATGATCAGGAGCATCCCGCCGAAAAGTTGAATCTCTGAGAGCTCTTTTCCCAGGAATATCCAGTTCAGGACGATAGCAAAAAACGGAAAAAACATCTCAGCAATCGCAGCTGTCTTAGCACTGATGCGCTTTAAACCCTGATAATAAAAATACATCCCCGCGGCTCCGGAGATGAGGACCATGATGAGGATCTTCAGATAGTCTTCTCCGTTCGGGAGAAGAAGCTTATGGTTCCAGTTCACAAACGGAAGAAGAGCGATGAAACCCATGAGGAAGCGTCCCCCCATGATAGTCTTCGTATCAAAACCCTTCATGGTGAGTTTTTTTCCAAAGACCGTTGTCGCTCCCCAGCCCACAATGGAGATACCCACCAGCATGTAGCCTCGGGTGGCACCGGCAGAAGTCGCCGTCGGTAGATCATTCACCATCAATTGATAAAAGCGGGATAGATCCGGGAAGCTCACCATGAAGCCACCGATGAGACAAACAGCGGCCCAGATCAGGAATTGCTTTTCGATCTGCTCTTTTAAGATGATCGCCGCAAGAAAGATCGCCACCACGGGCTGAAGTTTCTGAAGCAGGATCACAAGGGAAGGGTTGAGGTACTGAAAGGATTCCGTGAAAGCGACCGTGCCTAAGGCCGATCCAACTCCCCCGATCACGAGGAAACTCACGATGTCCCCGATCCGAAGCTCACCCATGCGCCGGATAGCAGGGATGATACCTAAAGAAAAAGCGATGGTGAGAACTAAATGCTCGTAGAAAACGATGGTGATGGGATTGACACCCGTCTCGACCAAGGGATAGCGGATGAGAGTATCCATACCCCAAAATAGACAGGCCACGATGACTAAAAAAGCTCCGAGCATGGGGTCATTCTACCCCGGAATCGAGACTCCGTGAAGGAAGTTGTCAAAGACTTCCCGGGCCCTGGTTGCCACTAATTCCTTTTTTAACTTCTTGCCCCCGGCCCGCTTCTGCTCCCGGGTGAACTCAATACTTGGAAGAAGACCGAAGTTGATATTCGATGGGCAGGGCTTTTCAATAGTCATGATGTAATTGACGAGGGCCCCCATGGCCAGTTCCACCGGAAAGCGGATCGCCTCCTCCCCTTTCATCCGTCGAAGAAGCTGGATCGCTGCATAGAGCCCCATGGAAGCGGATTCCGTGTATCCTTCGACTCCGGTGATCTGACCCGCGAAGTAGATTTCCGGGTATTTCTTGGATTTAAGATCCCAGTCCAGAAGCTTTCTTGCGTTCAAGAAACTATTGCGGTGGCATGACCCCAGGTGAATGAAGCTTGCTTCCTCAAAACCCGGAATCATCCGGAAGATCCTGACTTGTTCCTTATAGGTGAGTCGGGTTTGAAAGCCCACGAGGTTATAGGCCGAGCCAAGAAGGTTTTCCTTTCGGAGCTGAACCACGGCATAGGGCCACTTACCATTAATATCCGGCTCAAGACCGATGGGCTTCATGCAGGAGAAGCGGGCCGTATCCTTGCCCCGTTCGGCCATGAGGTCAATGGGCAGACAGGACTCGAAGAATTTCCAGTCTTCAAATTCCTTTGGTGGGACTTTTTCAGCTTTTTGGAGTTCGTCGATGAAGGCGTAGTACTCTTCCTTAGTCATGGGAGCATTGAGGTAATCCCCCCCTTCGGCCATATCCTTATGACGGTCTTTAAAATAAAGCTTATCCAGGTTCAGAGAGTCCGCGTCCACCACCGGAGCGATGGCATCGTAGAAGTAAAAATCATCCTGAGCGATCTCTTTTTGGATCCACTCTTCAAGAGGCTTTGAAGTCAGAGGACCCGTGGCCACAATCACATAGTCACAACCAAATTCCGCTTTAAGGGCAAGAGGATCTGAGGCTTCGCGCTCAATGACCTCAATGAGTTCATGGCTTCGGAGCCTGTTGGTGATTTCAGCAGAAAAATGATCCCGGTCCACGGCCAGGGCATCTCCGGCCGGAACCGCATGGAGTTCCGCGCATTCAATGATAAAGGAGCCAAAGGCCTTCATCTCAGATTTAAGAAGTCCGTGGGCGCTATTGGGATCTAAAGATTTGAGAGAATTAGTGCAAACAAGCTCACCAAAAGTAGAGACCTTTTGAGCAGGATTGAGCTTAAGGGTCTTTGACTCAATCAGGACAACGGAGACACCGTGTCGTGCGAGGTACATCGCTGCTTCTGAACCCGCTAAACCCGCTCCGATGATAAGGACTTTTTTCTTCGTCATGATGCGCTCACATAATTCATTTATCTGTGTATAATTCAGGGGTCCTCATACCGAACCTTTAGGCAATGTGTCAAGGCGAGATCCGTCTATGAAATCGAACTTCATTCTTCACCAAACCCACCAGACTCTCGCTGACTTCAGAGCGATCGAGAACTATTTCAAAGAGAATTTTAAAGAGCCAGGACTGCATCTTTTTCCTGAGCTCTACCTCTCTGGCTACCCCCTTCAGGACCTGGTTTTAAGTAAACCCTTCATCGTGAGCTACGAGGCCCATCAGCAAAGAATCCACGATTGGCTTCAAACGCTCAATAAGAACAACGCTCTTCGCGGTCTTATAGGAGGTCTTCGCTACGTTGGTGAAGAAGAGGGTCTTCCGGATACCATCGAAAATGTGATCTATGAGGCTATCCCCGGTGAGGGACTTATTCCTATTTACACAAAAAGGCTTCTCCCTAATTACGATATCTTTGACGAGCAAAAATACTTCTCCCCAGGCAAGGGGAATAAATTCTACGAATACGAGGGAGAGGTCTTCGGACTTCTCATCTGCGAAGATATGTGGGCTTCAAGTTTCCATGAGCTTGATCCCTGCCATGAAATGAAAGCGGAGATCGAAGCAAAAAAGATCAACCTCTATGCCATCATCAATCTTTCCGCCTCTCCTTTTGCCACGGGGAAAATTCAGAAGCGCTACTCCCGGGCCCGTGAGATCGCTCACCTCTTTGGCTGTCCCTTTATTTACGTCAACCGCGTAGGTGGTGAGGATGAGATTCTCTTCGAGGGAACAAGTTTTATCCATGACGGAGAAAAGGCCATCGTCACTCTCTCAAGTTTTAAGGCCGATAAAAAACTCGTAGATATCAAAGAAAATTTCAAAGACTCAGGTGAAGAGATTAAGTCGAGCTTCGGTAACACCTGGGAGGGACAGTTTGCTCCCCAGCTCGATCTCAAAAACAACCCAGTAACTCTCATTCCCTGGGGTGATGAAACCTGTGAGGAGGTTTCCCACGCCCTGCAGTTTGGCCTGCAGGAATACGCAACAAAAAGTGGATTTAAGAAGTTTCTTGTCGCTCTCTCCGGGGGAATTGACTCCGCCCTGGTCCTCGCTCTCACCCACCTTTCTTTAAAAGAAGGTCAGAGTGTGGAAGCCATCTACATGCCCAGCATGCACTCATCAGCTCTTAGTACCCAGCTCTGTGATGAGATGTGCAGAACACTTAAGATTCCTCTCTCCTATCTCCCTATTAAGTTTCTCCACTCAGCAGTGAAAAACGCCTTCGACCAGACTTTTAAAGAGCCATTTGAAGGACTCACCGATGAGAATGTTCAAAGCAGGCTTCGAGGAATGCTTCTCTACACCCGATCCAATCAAACCGGGGCCATGGTGATCAACACTTCAAATAAGTCGGAACTCGCCGTGGGCTACTCCACTCAGTACGGTGATTCAGTTGGGGCCATCTCGCTTTTGGGAGACCTCTACAAGACTGAGGTCTTCGCGCTCTCAGAGTATCTGAACAGGAAGCACCCGGGACTCATCCCACGGGGTATCATCGAGCGCGGTCCGTCGGCCGAACTCAGGGCCGATCAGCTGGATCAGGACTCCCTTCCCCCGTATGAGAGGCTTGATGCTGTTTTAGAGTGCATCTTAAGCTACCACTATAGTAAAAAAGAAATATTGAATATGGGTTTTAGGGAAGATGAAGTTTCTAAGATTATGCGCTTATACGCCAAATCTGAATACAAGCGGGCCCAGTTCTGTCCCATCATAAAAGTGAAGTCAAAAAGCTTTGGATTCGGCTACCGAATGCCGATGAGTAAGAACTTCCAATACCTCGATTAAGGAGTTTTCTATGAGTGAGTCTACCCAAGAGAGAAAAGAAAAAGTGAAACAGAAGATCAATGAGATCAAGACCAATGTAGAGACCTTTATCTCGGACATCAAGGTAGATGATTTAAAGAAGAGCTTCACCCTCATGATGAAAGAGGCCCAGAAGGACTTCAATAAGATCGTGGATCAGGATCTTGAGAAGATGAAAAAGAAGTTCCAGAAAGAAAAAGTTGAACTCGAAAAGAAAACGAAGAAGTTCCTCACGGATCAGAAAAAAGAAATCTCAGCTCTTCAGTCAAAGTTAGAAAAGCTCGTCAAGAAAGCTCCGGGGAAAAAGACGACTAAGAAAGCTGCTAAGAAGACGGTGAAGAAAGCCCCTGCTAAAAAGAAAGCTCCGGCCAAGAAAAAG